>JBGYKY010000023.1:0-4150 GCA_041836105.1 Bacillota bacterium
GAGGGGAGACCTGAGTCAGCGGATGGAGGGGAACTATCAGGGACAGTACGCCCTGATGAAGGACACCATGAACGCCACCATGGACAACCTGCGCAGCTACATCCGGGACATCAGCCGGGTCCTGAAGGAAATCAGCGACGGTGGAGCTCTCCGGCTGCCACGATGACCCGACCGGGGCGAAGCACGTCACCGTCCTCTGCCTCCTTGACCTCCAGCAGGCAGGAGTTGTTGAGGCGCTCCGCGTACAGCCGCGTAAACACCGGTGGCATGTGTTGCACTACCAGAATCCCGGGCATATCCCGGGGCAGGGTGGTGATGATGCTGTGAAGGGCTTCGGTGCCTCCAGTGGAGGCGCCGACAGCAATGACCACGTTTTGCAGATCCCCTCCGCCGGTCGAGGTGATCCTGGCCGACTGATAATCCTTTTTGAAGCTCCCCACCTTGGCCACCGAAGCGATCTTGATTTTGACGATCAGCTCATTGATAAAAATTGGAAGGCTTCCGGGACGTCCCGCATCCGGCTTGGTAACAAACTCCACAGCGCCGGCGTTCAGGGAGTTGAGAACGTTTTCACTGGAGGAGCTGACCACGATCACCGGAAGCGGGTACTGCGGCATGAGTTTTTTGAGAAAGGCGATGCCGTCCATTTTGGGCATTTCCACGTCCAGGGTTAGCACATCGGGCTTCAGCGTCAGAATCCGGTCCCGGGCTTCATACGGATCCTGCGCGGTCCCCACTACTTCAATGCCCGGGTCGCTGTTCAGCTCTCTGGCCAGCACCTCCCGAAACAGGACGGAATCATCCACGACAAGGACCCGAATGGGTCTGGAATTTTTCATTCAGATGCTCCCTTTCTAGATCTGACTGATCATTTCCAGCTCATCGTTTTTCAGCAGCCGCTCACAGTCCAGCAAGAGCTGCACCCGGCCTCCGGATTTACCGATGCCCTTAATGTAACGGTTCTCAAACCCGGTTTTATTGGGCGGCGGAGGCGCGACGTCCTCGTCTCGGATGGTCAGGACCTCATCTACATTGTCTACGATCAGTCCCACGGAGACCTGGGCAATGTCGATGACCACGATGCAGGTCCGGTCATCGTACTCAATCGGCTCCTTGCCGAACTTCAGCCGCACGTCGATAACCGGAATGATCTTGCCGCGCAGGTTGATGATTCCCCTGACATAGGCAGGCACCTCCGGGACTCCCGTAATGGACTGCATGCCGATAATTTCCGTCACATAGCGGATTTCTATCCCGTACACTTCGTTTTCCAGGGTAAATGTCAGAAAACGTCCCTGCTGGGTATCCTCCTCCATCCCCTGCTTTTCTTCGTACAGCTCAGACATGATCTTCCCCTTTCATGCTTTTCACAATTCAAGCTTTCTCACTCTTTATATCGGACGCAGCTTCTGAAACTTAATGTGTAACCAAAGAAAAAGCGCTCCTCCGCAAAATGGCAGAAGGGCGCTGTGTCCTTTGGCGATCCCTCGCGGAGATCCGCCGATCCCATCCCTCAATATTCCCGGACCTCCCGGCTCAGAGCCTGTACCCGCATGATCCCTGTTTCCAGAGAGAAGAACACGGTCCGGCCGTAATTCGATCCGGTATCCTCGGCCAAAACAGGAATCCGGAGCACGCCCAAGGCGTGTTTGACGCTGGCAACATTTCGCTCCCCGATGCTCCCAATGGAGGAGCCCTCCTGAACCTGGAACATGCGGGCGCCGCCGGCGATCTTGGCTTTGATCCGCCGTCGCTGGGCCCCCATTTTTTCCATTTCCGCCACCAAATCAGCCAGAGCTGTGTCAGCAAATTTCATCCGATTGATCTCCTGCCTGGCAAACTGTGCGCTGTCCGGCAGCATGATATGGGACAGTCCGCCGACGCCCGATCCTGCGTCATAAAGGCAGATGCCCACGCAGGAGCCCAAGGCATAGGTGGCCAAAACCTGGGGATTTTTGGCCACCTTGTAGTCGGAGATCCCGACGATCAGTGCATTTCTCATTCCTCGATCCCCAGTCTTTTCATAATGGTATTGATGGTGTCCACCTCAGCAAACATGATCACATTGCTGCTCAGCCGGTCGTGCTCCGACAAAAAGCTTTCCTCAATGAACATGACCTTGTCTCCTACCGATCCGAACTCAATGACGGGTACGCTCATCAGCGCCCCTGCCATGTCGATGGCTACATAAGGAACGGAAATCTCAATCCGGAGGCCGGTAAGGGTGGCAATGGAGTTGATGTAGGAGGATCCCAGAATGTTGCCGATCTCTTTGATGGCCGACAGCTTCAGGTCGCTCAGCTCTCCCTCTTCCTCCCTTTCGTCCGGAGCTCCGCCTACCAAAATCCGCAGGACGTTTCTGGCATCTTCCATTTTGAGCAAAAACATAATGAGTCCGGTGGCTTCGCCCATGAAATTTACCAGCACGCCCACGGTCAGTGTTTCCGCTCCGCCCAACGCATTGACCGCTGTATCAAAATCCGTGATCCGCACCCTGGGAACGCTGATTTCCACCTTTTCATCCAGCATGGTCGCCAGGGCAGTGGCCGCATTGCCGGCCCCGATATTGCCGATCTCTCTCAGCACGTCGATCTGTATGTCGTTAAGTTCCTCGTAGTTTTCCAAGCGGTTCTCCTCTCCCCTAATGTCTGGGGGCTGCCTTGACCCGCACACAGGCCCTGGTCAGTGCCGCCAGCACATCGGTCTCATATTGCTTCTTGTACATCTCCAGCCGCAGGAACTGCTTCCCTTCATCGGTGGTGACGTACTTGGTGGGCAGGTTGTTCAAGGCCAGCGCCAGTACGTCATTGTAACAGAGGGGACAGCTGCACACCCTCATTTTTTCCATGACCTCCGGCGCTTTATCCCGGACCAGCACTTCCGACAGGTTGAGCAGGGGCTCCTTCGGGTCCAGCCGGCGGCGCTCCGTTTTCTTAAGCGGCTCGGATGAGGGCTTCGCGTCCGCTCCCGCCTCGGGCTCGGGGGCCGGGACTGGGTCCGGCTCGGGCTCGGGGGCCGGATCCCGAGCCGATTCCAAAGGCGGGTCTGAGGGCGGATTCGAATCCGATCCGGCATCCGGATCGGGAGATGGCCCCTCCGAAATCGAAACGGGCTCCGGCGATGCTTCCGCGGGCCGTTCCGGTTCCGGAACCTCCTCCTGACCGGTCGGCGAAACGGATTTCAAGGCCGGCGGGTCCGGCTCCCTCTCTGCCAGCTTTTCAATGGTCTCTTCATCCTTGGTGATCAGCTTCAGAACCTGCTCCGTTTTATTGTTTTTCTTTGCCATCCGGGTTCATCCCCTTTTCTTGCATCAGTTCGTTTACAAACGCCAGATAGTCCAGGGTCGATTTTGCCCTGGGCGCATAGCGGTACACGCTCTGCCCATGGGCCGGCGCCTCCGCCACCGATACGCCGGAGCGTATTTTTGTACGGAATACCCGGGTGTTCAGCTCGCTGGCGATGACCTGCGCCATGTCTTCCACATCCCGGGTCAGCACCCGCCTCCGATCGTACTTGCTGAGCAGGATCCCCAACACTTCAAACCGGGGGTTGTAGATGCTCTTCACCAGCCCGATGGTTTCCTTCAGCTGAGAAATCCCCAGCAGGCTCAGGATTTCGGGGATCATGGGAATGATGACCGAATCGGCCGCCGTATACGCGTTCACCGTCAGGATATTCAGGGCCGGAGGCGTATCGATGACAATGTAGTCGTAATCGTACCGAATGGGCTCCAGAGCATTTTTCAGCAGGTATTCCCGCCCCAGCTTGGTAAACTCGATCTCCGCGCCGCTGAGCAGAATATTGGCAGGGATCACATCGATCCCGTCCCGCTGCTGAACCACCTGCCCACAGTCGGCAGTACCCTTCATCAGCTCGTATACCGTGGGGCTGTTTTCCATTTCCGCCCCCAGGCAGAAGCCCAGGTTTCCTTGGGGATCCATATCCACGGCCAACACCCGATAGCCTTTCGCAGTCAATCCGCTGGCCAGGGCGCTGGCGGTAGAGGTTTTCCCTACGCCTCCCTTTTGATTGGTAATCACAATGGTCTTGCCCATATCCTACGCTCCTCCCGGATCCCTTCCCGGTTTTTCCTCACCTTACTCCTCGTCCAAATCCATGGCCTTTCGGCGATTATCGATCTGAACCCTGA
>JBGYKY010000024.1:0-4456 GCA_041836105.1 Bacillota bacterium
AAAACCATCAAAAACGGTATAACGCTACTGCGAAAACCTGTTTGAACTTCAAAAGTCCGAATCAAGTAGTATCGGAGTATTTCTCAAAAGTGTAACATATGTCTTGACAGCTAAGAAATATTGGAGAGAAAAATCCGTGAAACACGTTGACATGCCTTATCGGCTATGTTAAGATAATACACGATTCGTTTTCCGAAGAGATGTTCCAAGGTAGCTCAATGGTGGAGCACTCGGCTGTTAACCGATAGGTTGTGGGTTCGAGCCCCACCCTTGGAGCCATTTCCAGAACAAAATCAGCACAGAGTCTTGACAGAGACATGAAATTGCTGTATATTAAATAACTGTGTCAAGCAGCTTGCAACGGCTGAGACAGACACGTTCCCGGGGCGCTTAGCTCAGCTGGGAGAGCATCTGCCTTACAAGCAGAGGGTCATAGGTTCGAGCCCTATAGCGCCCACCATTTTTAACTTTTGGTCCGGTAGTTCAGTTGGTTAGAATGCCAGCCTGTCACGCTGGAGGTCGACGGTTCGAGCCCGTTCCGGATCGCCATTTTTGAAAATCGGTGGACAAGCTGGTGTGGCTCAACGGTAGAGCAGCTGATTTGTAATCAGCAGGTTGGGGGTTCGATTCCCTCCACCAGCTCCATACAACTTCATTATCTTGGAGGGATTCCCGAGTGGCCAAAGGGGGCGGACTGTAAATCCGTTAGCGGAGCTTTCGGTGGTTCGAATCCACCTCCCTCCACCATCATTATTTGCGGAAGTGGCTCAGGGGTAGAGCATCGCCTTGCCAAGGCGAGGGTCGCGAGTTCGAATCTCGTCTTCCGCTCCAATTTTTTCTGCGGATGTAGTTCAATGGTAGAACTTCAGCCTTCCAAGCTGATAGCGTGAGTTCGATTCTCATCATCCGCTCCATTTTTTTAAGGGCTCATAGCTCAGTTGGATAGAGCAACGGCCTTCTAAGCCGTGTGTCCGGGGTTCGAATCCCTGTGGGCTCGCCACACTTTTTAGAATGGGGTATAGCCAAGCCGGTAAGGCAACGGACTTTGACTCCGTCATTCGTAGGTTCGAGTCCTGCTACCCCAGCCATATGACCCATTAGCTCAGTTGGTAGAGCACTTGACTTTTAATCAAGGTGTCCCGCGTTCGAGTCGCGGATGGGTCACCAATCAGTCAAAGCGGACGGCGGGAGAGCTCATACGGAGAGGTGTCCGAGCGGTTTAAGGAGCTGGTCTTGAAAACCAGTGACTCCGAAAGGGGCCGTGGGTTCGAATCCCACCCTGTCCGCCAGTAATACTGATTCGACTCATCTGGAGAAGTACTCAAGAGGCTCAAGAGGACGGTTTGCTAAACCGTTAGACCGGGTAACTGGTGCATGGGTTCGAATCCCATCTTCTCCGCCATGTACATAGGGGTATAGCTCAGCTGGTAGAGCGATAGTCTCCAAAACTATGCGCCGTGGGTTCAAGTCCTACTACCCCTGCCAATTTTTTCCCGGAGCGATGTGACAGCGGGGTGTAGCGCAGCTTGGTAGCGCAACTGGTTTGGGGCCAGTGGGCCGCGGGTTCAAATCCTGCCACCCCGACCATTATGGCATGGGCCATTAGCTCAGTTGGTCAGAGCATCCGGCTCATAACCGGCAGGTCCCGGGTTCAAGTCCCTGATGGCCCACCATTTTGCCCAGTTAGCTCAGTTGGTAGAGCAGTAGACTGAAAATCTACGTGTCCTTGGTTCAATTCCGAGACTGGGCACCAACAAAAGTAGCATCTCGCAGACGATAGTCCGAGGTGTTATTTTTTTCGTGATAAAGCCAGAGGCGGCCTGTGCGGAGGACACGGGCCAGGGCTGTCCCCGTCGGACAGGGGCGGTCCTTATCCAACGGAGACGATGCGGCTGCCTTAATCCGGAGAAGGCTCCCGAAGGCGCCGATAGAGGGTGGACTCGCTGATGCCCAGCTGCCGGGCTGCTTCCCGCTTCCCCGTCAGGCTGCCGCCGGTTTCCGACAGCACTTGGCGGATCACCTCCTCCTGAAAACGTTGAGTGCGTTCCTTTAACGAGCCGGAGCCGCTATTGGCTATGCTTTTATCCTGGCGTATCCTGTCGGGCAGATTAGCCGTCGTGATTCGATTGCCGGATTCCATGTTGACGGCAAACTCCACGGCGTTTTCCAGCTCTCGGACATTGCCCGGCCAGCCGTAGGCCAGCAGTGCAGCTTCGGCCTCCTCAGAAAATCCCCGAAGGGATTTGCCCAGCCGGGCGGAAAATTTATCCAGAGCGAAGCGGAGCAGGGGCAGGATGTCTGCGGGCCGCTCCCGCAGAGGCGGGATCCGGAGAGGGATAACATTGAGCCGGAAGTACAGATCCTCCCGAAACTCCCGTGCCTCGATCATGGCCTCCAGATTTTTATTGGTAGCGGCGATGATCCGGACATCTATGGGAATGGGGTCTGCGCCCCCGATCCGATCGACCTGCCGATTCTGGATGGCAGATAGCAGCTTGACCTGTAAATGGAGAGGCATGTCCCCGATTTCATCTAAAAATACGGTGCCCCGGTTAGCGATTTCGAATTTCCCCAATTTCCCGCTCGGGTTGGCGCCGGTAAAGGCGCCCTTCTCATAACCGAAGAGCTCGCTTTCCAGTAACATCTCCGGGATGCCGCCGCAGTTAATGGAGATAAAGGGAAAGTCTTTTCGATGGCTGGCGCCATGGATCGACCGGGCCAGCAGCTCCTTCCCGGTACCGCTTTCCCCGGTGATCAGGACGGTAGAATCGCTGGAAGCTACCTGGAGTGCCCGGAGCTTCACGCTATTGATTTCCGGGCTGATCCCGATGATCTTCATAAATCCGCTGCTGTCGTCGGCAGGAGAGAGGATGGAATCCAGCGTAATTCGCATGGCGTCGTTGACGGAAGCCATCGCCAGCTTACTGGCGATCAGGTCGGCCATGATCCGCAGGAAGGAGAGAAGGTCCTTCTGCTGAGAGAGGATCCGTTCCCGTTGCTCTGGGGCAAAGGCAACCAGGCCGATGAGGCCGATCACCCGCCCTTCCAAGCGGATCGGGCAGCTGAGCTCGGCCAGCTCGCCCTCCTGAGGGCTGTACAGGGGGTCCGAAGCTGGATCGGGGCATACGTATTCCGCACCGGTTTTCAGCAATCGGGCGTACAGATAGCCGGCGTCCAGGTTCCCTTCTTCCTCAAAGGAGCCGATCTTTTCTGTATATCGGCCGGTACCGCCAACGATTTGAAGGGCTTCATCCACGATTTCCGTTTCGATGTGAAGGGCAGCCGTAATGGCTTCCGCTGCTTGCTGTACTGTATCGCTGATCAATGACAGTCCCATGGAAGGCTCCTTTCCTCTTCTGACGCCGCCTCTCTGTGTGTCGGTCGGTTTCATTATAAAGGAGGAGGCTTGATTTGACAATAGCCGGGGGTTGGGATAGAATAGCCCTGTTAGTTCATTGCGGACGGGCAGGAAAAGGAGAGACGACTTGGCGCAGCTTTACTATCGGTACAGCACCATGAATGCCGGAAAATCCATCGAATTGATCAAGGTGGCGCACAACTATGAGGAACGGGGCAAGCGGGTGCTGACCCTGGTCCCCAGCGTGGACAACCGGTACGGCACCGGGATGGTGACCTCCCGGATCGGCATCCAGCGGCAGGCGGCGCCGGTGGCGCCGGAGACCAATATACTGGAGCTTTTTCTTCGGGAAAACGCCCAGGATCCCATTGCATGCGTTCTGGTAGACGAATGCCAGTTCCTCAGCAAGGAGCACGTCCAGCAGCTGGTGGAAATCGTGGACAGCTGCGATGTGCCGGTGCTGGCCTATGGCCTGAAAAACGATTTTCGAAATGAGCTTTTTGAAGGCTCCTACTACATGCTGGTATACGCGGACAAGATTGAGGAAATCAAGACCATCTGCTGGTGTGGCCGGAAGGCTACCATGGTGGCCCGGGTCATCGACGGGAAGTTTGTGAAGCAGGGAGAACAGATTCTGGTGGGGGGCAACGATATATACGTTTCCTTGTGCCGCAAGCATTATAACGACGGAAGACTGGGGGAGTGACCTCCGGTTTTTTTATTCTGCCGGATCCGCAGAACCGCCGCTGCGGCCGTTCTGCCCTCCGGGGCGGTCTTTTTCTCCTGCCGGCTTGCGATTGTTGCCGGCGGAAGAAAAGATACGGCCGACGGTCCTCCTCTTTCTATCCTTGAAATCTCCTTGAAAAATACCCTTTCCTGTTCTTTGCATCGGATGCTTTCTATGGTATAATACTTTGCATGAATTATCATGAAAAGGGGGAAATCCTGTTGACTGGGGAGAAAAAATGCAAGCCCTCCAGCGGTATCTGCCCGGCGGAGCGAGCCTCCGGGTACGAGTACATAGGAGACGGGGAGCAGCGCCTCCTGCGGACGGAAAAAATCCGACTGCTGCTCCACAGCTGCTGCGGTCCCTGCAGC
>JBGYKY010000025.1:0-4705 GCA_041836105.1 Bacillota bacterium
CTGCCGGAGGAGATGGAGCAAGCCAAGTGGATTAAATCGGAACGGCAGCGGATTCTGGACGAGGCCAAGACAGAATACGAAACGGTTCTGAAGGATGCCCGACGCCAGGCAGAGGTGCTGGTGGAAAACAACGAAATCACCCAGCGGGCCAAGGCCAGAGCGGAAGAGATCATGCGCACCGCAGAAGCCGGCGCCAAACAGCTGAAGCTGGGCACCTTTGATTACATCGACGGCATTCTGTTCAATTTCCAGGAAAAAATGGAGATGATGAACGCCGAGTATTTTGTCACCATGGTAGGCAATGTAGAGAAAA
The DNA here is from genome assembly GCA_041836105.1 of Bacillota bacterium. Taxonomy (GTDB): domain Bacteria; phylum Bacillota; class Clostridia; order Peptostreptococcales; family Anaerovoracaceae; genus UBA5559. Next base: position 314 of record JBGYKY010000025.1, read on the forward strand.
CCTTTGACGCCATTGGCAGCACCATTGCGGCCAATCGAGCCGAAATCAAGGATTTGGCCTATAACACCCAGATGGGCATCAAGGAATAGCTCCGCCGCCGGAGGAATCGTCCATGCGGGTTGCGGGAATCATTGCCGAATACAATCCCTTTCATAACGGCCACCTGTATCACCTGGAGCAGACCAGGAAAAAGACAGGGGCCGATTTTGTCGTGGCGGTGATGAGCGGCAGCTTTGTACAGCGGGGAGAACCGGCCCTGGCGGACAAGTGGTATCGGAGCCGAATGGCGGTCCTGGCCGGGGTCGATCTGGTATTGGAGCTGCCCTTCGCTTTTGCCTGCAATCATTCCGGCCTCTTTGCCAGAGGCGGCGTAGAGCTGCTGGAAGGGCTGGGCGTAGTCACTCATCTCGTCTTTGGAGCGGAAACTCCGGACCTGGCGTCCCTTGAGCGCATTGCAGCAATCACCGCCCAAGAGGAAGCCCCTTATCGGAACGCCCTTCAAGCGGCGGCGGAAGAAGGCGTTCCTTATGCCGCGGCCCGCCAGCGGGGAGTGGAGGCCGCAGGCGGCAAAGCGCTGGGAGCATTGATGCAGACGCCCAACAATATCCTGGCCATCGAATATCTGCGGTGGCTGCTTTTGCAAAAAAGCAGCATAGAACCGGTGTTGCTGCCAAGAAAGGGGCCGGGGTACCATCAGCAGCTTCCCTGGCGGGCGGACGACGGAGAACGGAGTATGGCCAGCGCCACCGGGATCCGCGCTATGCTTCGATCAGGGGAGGCAATTGAGGAGTACGTGCCGGAAACCTCCCTGAGTATCCTGAAAGAGCCGGGCCGCCTCGTTTCTTTTTCGGACTTGACCCCGTTGGTCTTCTACCGCATCCTTCAGCAGGGGATATCGGGAAAGGAAGGGATGGAGCTGTCAGAAATTTACGCGGCGGGGGAGGGGTTGGAAAACCGGATCCGGAAGCTTTTGGGAACCAGCCCGGATCTGGAGGCTCTGGTCCGTCGGGTGAAGAGCCGGCGATACGCCGAGGCCCGGATCAAGCGGCTGTTGATTCAAGCGTTGGTGGGGTTGACCCGGGAGCGGATGGATCGGATTTTGGCGGAGCGGCAGCGATATGCCCGGGTGCTGGCCTTCAACGACCAGGGACAGGAGCTCCTGAGCTGGATCCGGCGCCGGAAAGCCGCCGACCTTCCCGTTATTACGAACATCAATCGCCAGGGGCGCGATGCAAAAGGAAGCCGGGACCTGCTGGAGCTGGACCTTCTGGCTTCTGAAATCTACAACCTGGCAGCGGGCGCCGACAGATACCGGCGTTCCGACCGGGTTCTTGGCCCCGGGATCTGTCGGGCTACGGAAGGAATGCCTGCCCGGACGGGAAATTTTATAGGGATTTAAAGGAGAAAACCCTTGAATATTCGCGGATTTGGAGTATAATGGAAATGCTGTTGATCTGCATATCAGTGGATAAAACATAAAAAATAAAATATGGAGGAAACGGTTCATGAATGTATTGGTAATCAACTGCGGCAGCTCTTCCCTGAAGTATCAGGTGCTGGACATGAAAACAGAGATGCTGATGGCCAAAGGACTGGTGGAGCGGATCGGCCTGGACGGCTCCGTCATCACCCATGAAAAGGTCGGACAGGAGGAAAAGTTTAAGCTGGAAGCCCCCATGGCCAACCATACCGACGCCATCGGTCATGTTCTCAGCGCCATTACGGATAAGGAGCACGGCGTCATCGCCTCGATGAGCGAACTGGGCGCTGTGGGGCACCGGGTCGTTCACGCCGGAGAAAAATATGCTTCTTCCGTTCTGATTACGCCGGATGTCATCAATGCGCTGGAAGAGTGCGTAGAGCTGGCACCCCTTCACAATCCCCCCAATCTGGCCGGTATTGCCGCCTGTAAGGAGCTGATGCCCGATACGCCGATGGTAGGTGTCTTTGATACGGCATTCCATCAGACGATGCCTGCCGAATCCTACATTTACGCCATTCCTTATGAATACTATGAAAAGTACGGCATCCGACGGTACGGCTTCCACGGCACCAGCCACAAGTATGTGGCCGAGCGGGCTGCCGGCATGCTGGGAGAAAGCATCGATAAGCTGAAGCTGATTACCTGCCATCTGGGCAACGGCGCTTCCGTTACGGCCATCAAGTACGGGAAGAGCATCGACACCTCTATGGGCTTTACGCCGCTGGAAGGACTGGTCATGGGGACCCGATCCGGGGATATCGACCCGGCCATCGTAACCTTTATGAGAGAAAAGGGCAATCTGAAGCCCGGCGAAGCCAACGATATCCTGAATAAAAAATCAGGCGTCCTGGGAATCTCTGGCGTATCCAGCGATTTCCGCGATCTGGAAAAGGCCGCGGAGGAGGGAAACGAGCGGGCGATCTTAGCCCTGAAGGTCTTTGCCCACAAGGTGCGGTTCTACATCGGCGCCTACATTGCTGAAATGAACGGAGTGGATGCCATCATCTTTACCGCCGGTGTAGGAGAAAACGATATGGGCATGAGGGATATTATCTGCAGCAATCTCCACAACCTGGGCATTAAGATGGATCTGGCCAAGAATCGGGTACGGGGCAAGGAAGCCATCCTCAGCACTGACGATTCCAAAGTAAAGATTTTGCTGGTACCCACCAACGAAGAGCTGATGATTGCCAGAGATACGTATCGGATCGTCACCGGAAAATAGCCGGCGGCGGACGAAACAGCCTGCCGGATCCGCGTCAAATAACTGTTGACATGGAAGGGATACAAGTATATAATCGTTTTGTCGCGTTTTCCGGGTGCCTGTGCACGGAAAACCAAGGATGCGGAATGAAACGAGCAAAAAGGAGGTGTAGAAGATGGCAGTTCCAAAGAGGAAAACGTCCAAGGCCAGAAGGGACAAGAGACGATCTCCCAACATGAAGATGTCCCTGCCCGGGGTCTCCGTGTGTCCCAAGTGCCAAGAAGCGAAGCTTCCCCATAGAGTTTGCCCGAATTGCAATTACTACGATGGTAAGGAAATCGTTGCTTCCCAGGCATAGAGGCCTGTCCCCTTTGAATCATAACGAGCAAAAAGCATCGGTGAACCGATGCTTTTTTCGTTGTGCTTCTCAGAGCCCTGTCATGTTTTTCTGATTCCTATGCCGCGTGGCCCTATCGCTTCAGCAACTCTTCGGCAATCTGAACGGCGTTGGTGGCAGCACCCTTTCGGATATTGTCTGCCACCACCCACATATTGATCCCGCTATCCACGGAAAAATCCCGTCGGATCCGGCCTACGAAAACCTGGTCCTTTCCCGCCGCATGAATGGCCATGGGATATTGATTGGCAGCCGGTTCATCCACCAGCACGACGCCCGGCGCATGAGCCAGGATCTCCATGATTTCGGGGATTTCAACGGGATTGTAGAACTCCACGTTGATGGACTCGCTGTGACAGTCGAACACCGGCACCCGCACGGTAGTAGCGGTAACCCGGATGGAGTCGTCTCCCATAATCTTGTGCGTTTCCCGAATCATCTTCATTTCTTCCTTAGTATATCCGTTTTCCAGGAAAGAGTCGATGTGGGGCAGACAATTGTTGGCGATGGGGTGAGGGTAATTCTTCGGCTGAGTGCTGCCGGCCAGCCCTTCCTTCAGGTCATTGATCCCTTTTAGCCCGGAACCGGAAACCGCCTGATAAGTGGAATAGACGATGCGCCTGATCCTGTATTTATCGTGGAGGGGCTTCAAAGGGACCACAGCCTGAATGGTAGAGCAGTTAGGGTTGGCGATGATGCCTTTATTCCATCGGATATCATCGGGATTGACCTCGGGGACGACCAGAGGGACTTCCTTGTTCATGCGCCAGGCGCTGCTGTTGTCCACCACCACGGTTCCATGAGCAGCCGCGATGGGAGCAAATTTTTCGCTGGCGGCGCCGCCGGCAGAAAAAAGAGCGATATCGATGGGCTTGTCGAAGGAATGCTCATTCAGCTCCTCCACCACATAATCCTTTCCACGGAAGGACAGCGTCTTTCCCGCAGACTTTGAAGAAGCCATCAGATACAGCCGGTCAAAGGGAAAATCCCGCTCTTCCAGTACTTTTAAAAAGGTGCTTCCCACCAGGCCGGTGGCTCCTACGACAGCAAGATTTGGTTTTTTGTTCATTTTTTCCTCCTACGCAATGGATGCCGAACTCGCTGATTCGAATCCCGATTCTGTCATTTCCTGATATAATACCACACAATACACAAAAAAAGAAGCGTTTTTTTGTTGGTAAATACAAAGATAGAGGGTGATGTCCGACGGTCGGCGTTCTTATCTCTCCCGGGCTTTCCCCGGGTTTCCTATATGGCAGCGGTTTATTGTAATGTGATAAGACATATGTTACAGAAATAAACAAAAAA
>JBGYKY010000026.1:0-3046 GCA_041836105.1 Bacillota bacterium
GGTCATTTTGGCCGAGGGGGCTGCCGCCTCCGTTATGGAAGGCTGCCGCCGCTATATCATGAGCCTGTCCAATATCACGGAGCTGCGGATCACCGATAGCCGGGAGGAGGTGCCGGAGGAGTCCATGTCGGCCATTGTTGCCGGCGCAGAGATTTTTATCCCGCTGGACGATCTGCTGGATTACCGGGCAGAGTTCGAGCGGCTGTCCCGGGAAAGAAAAAAGCTGGAGGAGGAAGTAGCCCGTCTCGATCAAAAGCTGTCCAATCAGGGGTTTACGGCCAAGGCGCCGGCACACATTATTGCGGAAGAACGGGAAAAGGCGACGGGATACCGGGAAAAGCTCAGCAAGCTGCTGGGTCGCCTGGAGCAGATCGCCGGAAAGCTGTAGGGTTGCCGATGGAACCGGAGCTTGCGCAGGCATTGGAAAAACTAAAGGAATATCAGCGCTTTGGGAGCATTCTGGGCCTGGAACGGATCCGGGCCCTTTTAAAGCGGCTGGGGAAGCCGGAACGGGGGCTTCGGGTGCTGCACGTGGCCGGGACTAACGGGAAGGGATCAGTCAGCCGGTTTTTGTACGAGGTGCTGCTGGCCAACGGCTACCGGACCGGCTTGTATACGTCGCCGTTTCTGGAGGTGTTTAACGAGCGCATTGAAGCCGACGGGCGCCGGATTTCCGACGGAGATGCGGCTTCCCTGCTTCGCCGGGTGCAAGGGCAGGCCGAAGCCATGATTCGCGAGGGGATGGAGTCTCCGACGGAATTTGAACTGATCACCGCGATGGCCTTTTTGTATTTCCGGGAAAAGCAATCGGAATATGTGGTGCTGGAGGTTGGGCTGGGTGGCGGTGGAGATTCCACCAATGTGATCGAAGCGCCCCTGGTTTCCGTTATTACATCGGTTTCCCCGGACCACACGGACCGGCTGGGGAGCACCCTGGAGGAGATCGCCGAAGCAAAGGCCGGCATTATCAAACCGGGTGCGCCGGTGGTGATGAATGCGGGCGCATCGGAGGCGGCCCGGGTCATCGCTCGGCGGGCGTATCGGGAGGGATCAGTGCTCTGGGACGTATCCCGGATCCCGGTAACGGTTGCGGACGAGGGACTGATGGGATCGACCCTGAGCATGGAGCTCTGGGGGACCGCATACGACGGCGTAAGGATTTCTATGGGGGGACGCCACCAGGCGGAAAACGCCAAAACCGCGCTGGCTGCGCTGGAGATCCTGCGGCGGCAGGGGCAGGTCATGCTGCAGCGGAAAAAGCTTTACTACGGAATGGAAAAAGCCAGACAGCCGGGACGACTGGAGGTAATTTCCCGGGAGCCCTTGATCGTGCTGGACGGGGCACATAACGAAGCCGGAGCCGCTGCCCTGGCGGAAAGCCTTCGGCGGTATCTGCCGGACTGTCGAATCCGGATGGTAGTGGGCATTCTGGCAGACAAGGATGCGGAGGGGATCCTCCGGGAGCTGCTGACGATTTCACAGGATTTTATTGCGACGGAGCCCGACAGCGAAAGACGTATGACAGCCGGGGCGCTGTGTGATATAATCAGACGGGGGGGCGGTCGGTGCAGGGCGGTGGCCGACCCGGAGCAGGCGCTGGAAGCGGCGCTGGCGGAAGTGGCTTCAGCCGCAGCTGCGGGCTCTGACGGAGAAAAAATGGCGGAGGCTGTTGTGGCGGCGGGATCCCTGTATCTCATCGGCCGGTTAAGGAGGGGTAGAGCAAGTGAGCAGAAACGCGAATGCCTGGATAGAGCGGAGGAAGGTCCTCCTGTTTTATAACCCCAATGCGGGAAACGGCCTGTTTAAAAATAATCTGGATCACATTATCGAACGCTTCCAGCAGGCAGAGCTGGTGGTTATCCCTATGAGGGCCGGCAGAAGCGATCTGTTGGATCTGGCCTTTGAAAGCATCGACCCCAGGGAGTATCGGCAGGTGATCGCTGCCGGCGGAGACGGGACCATCAACATCTGCGTCAATGCTATGATGCGTCACGGCATCGACCTGCCTCTGGCCATTTTCCCGGCGGGGACGGCCAACGATTTCGCCTATTGCCTGGATCTGCCTCTGGAGATCGACGCCATGATCGACATTGCTTTGGGCGATCATTTTATCGTCAGCGACCTGGGCAAGGCCAATGACCGCTATTTTCTCAACGTGGCGGCCATGGGAACGATGGTGGATGTAAGTCAGAAGACGGACCCCAATGTCAAAAGCGTGCTGGGTGTTCTTTCCTACTATATCCGCGGGTTGGTAGAGATGCCCAACCTGAAGCCCATTCCGGTCCGCATCGACAGCCGGGAGTTTTCCGGGGAAGAAATGATGTATTTTATGATCATTATGAACGGCCGGTCGGCCGGCGGCTTCAAGCGGCTGTCTCCCAACGCGGAAATCAACGACGGACTTCTGGACGTGATCATCTTTCGGGAAATGCCCCTCACCGATTTTTTCCCGTTGCTCATCAATGTTCTTCAGGGGAATCACGAAAAAAACAAAAATATTATTTTCTTCCGGACCGATCGGCTGAAAGTGGAATCTGCCCAGCACGTGGGCACGGACATGGACGGCGAAAGGGGAGACGATCTTCCCGTGCAGTATTCCCTGATCCCCGGCCGCCTCAGGATTCACACCCAGGATCCGGCTGCCCTTTGAGGAGCAGGGAGGCCGGGCGGAGACGAAGCTGGGCAGAAATAATGCGGCGGGGAGCGGGTTCTCAGATGGAGGAAAGCGAAAGCCCGGACGAAAGGAGATCATGAAGGAGGAGCGATGATGGAGCCAGCCATGCGCAAGGAGATCGCCCTGATCGGGGTCGCCATGGATTTGGGGGCCGGGACCCAGGGGGCCAATTTAGGGCCGGAGGCTATCCGGATCGCCGGGATCCGAAAGCGGCTGGAGGCCATCGGATATCGGGTAGAGGACCGTGGAGACCTGGCGGCAAACCGCTCCGGAGCGCAGGCCCGGGAGGGATCTGGCCTGAAAAATCTCAGCGAGGTAGCGCGGGTGAACCGCCTCCTGTGCAAGGAAGTGGCGGAAGCCGTGGGAGAGGGA
>JBGYKY010000027.1:0-11136 GCA_041836105.1 Bacillota bacterium
AACACCTCGACGCCAAACTGGTGAAACTCGCGAAGCCGTCCCGACTGGGGCTTTTCATAGCGAAAGCAGGGGATAGAATAGTAGTATTTGGTAGGCTGAACCTCCGCATACTGTTTGTGCTCCACAAAGGCTCTGACAGCGGAAGCCGTCCCCTCCGGCTTGAGGGTCAGGCTGCGCCTGGCAAAATCATCAAAGGTATACATCTGTTTCTCCACGATATCGGTGGTATCTCCTACACCTCGGGCAAACAGCTCCGTATGCTCAAAGACGGGAGTCCGAAGCTCCCGAAAGCCATATCTGGTACACAAGTCGTGAAAGGCCCTCTCCAGGAAATGCCATTTATATATCTGATCGGGCAGAACGTCTTTGGTTCCCTTAGGTGCGCTTGTCAGCATTGATTTCTACCTCCTGAAACAGATTGTGTGCTTTGCGCCGCAGCATCTCTTCGATGCGCTGGATGTATAACGAATAGTCGGACACGTTGGCAATGCGCTCCAGCCGGTTTTCCCCGGGATAATACCGCTTGCTGATGGCTCCTGCACCCAGAGCGACAATGGTCTGGTGCTCGTCCATGACCCGGATGTTGTACAGGCCTTCGGAGCCGCATTTGGCAAAGCCGATATTTTCCAATGCACCGGCCATGTGCTTCTGCCGGTAGAGATAATAGGGGATGTACCCTGCCTGCCGGAGCTGCTTCACGGCTTCCTTCATCATGCCCGAAACCAGGGCGCCGCGGCGATGGTGAAGCTGCGGGTCTGTCTCCATCAATCGGGAGGCCCGCTTCACCGCCAGGGTATGCAGGGTGATATTCTCCGGCTCCAGCTCCAGGATCTGCCGGAGAGTGTCCGTGAAATCCTCAAAGGTTTCTTCCGGCAGCCCGGCGATCAGATCGGCGTTGATGATCCGGATCTCCGCCCTCCTGGCCGCCTGAAAGGCCTGGCGGATCTGCCCGGCAGAATGCCTCCGCCCGATCAGGGCCAGGGTCTTGTCCTGCATGGTCTGCGGATTGATGCTGATCCGGGTCACCCCGTGATCCCGCAGCACCTTCAGCTTTTCTTCGGTAATGGTGTCCGGCCGCCCCGCCTCCACCGTTATTTCCCGGCAGCGGGACAGATCAAAGGCCTCTCCCCAATGCTCCATCAGCTCCAGAAGCTGCGCCGCCGTCAGGGTGGTGGGAGTCCCTCCCCCCAAATAGAGCGACTCGGGCCGCATCCCCAGCCGTTTCATTTCGCCTCCCGCAAACCGGATTTCCCGGTGCAGCGCCTTTAGATATGCCTCCATGACCTGCGCTCCTCCCTGATGGGAAGGAAAGGAGCAATACAAACAGCGGGTAGGACAGAAGGGAATGCCGATGTACACTCCGGCGGAATCTGGTTCCGGCCTCCCGGCCCGGCTCACCTGATGCAGATACATCGCCGTAACCATAGCCGCCTTTTCCGGATGTACCAGGTAGGCCTCCTCCAGATGCCGCCGCACCTGTTCCGGCGCTTGCCCCTGCTCCATCAGCTCTCCAGCCAGCTTCACCGGCCGGATCCCGGTAAGGATCCCCCATTCCGGCGTCCTTCCCGTCCACCGGGACAAATCCTGATACAGCAGCCGCTTGAGCTGGTTTTTTTCATCAGCCGGCTCCTCCGCCCGGTAATACCGGGTCACCAGAGCCTCCTCCCCGCTCCCGTCCGGCCCTTCGGCATCGGAACTCCCATCATTCAAAGACCCTGAAATTCCCTGCGCCGCCTCCTTTGCCGACAGACAATGATACTGATCCGGCGGCAAAAAAACATCGATCAACTCCCGAAACGGGGCCAGGGGCAGACCGGTCTCCAGGATCAGCTTATACAAAGGGATTGTTCCTCTTTTCAAAGCCGATGGAGGTGGCCCCCATATGGCCGGGAAACACCCGGGTCTCATCGGGCAGGGCAAACAGTTTGTCATGGATGGAGCGCCGGAGCTCTTCAAAGGAGCCTCCGGGAAAATCCGTCCGCCCGACGGATTGCTGAAACAGGGTGTCTCCGCTGAACAGCACACCGTTTGTTAATATACACATGCTCCCTTTGGTGTGGCCCGGGGTCAACAAAAAAGTCAGCTCCATGCTGCCCACAGAGATCCGGTCCCCATCGGATACCGGAGCGTCCGGCGTCAGCTCTACTGCTTTTCCGGTAGTTTCCCGAGAAAAATTCATGGCAGCGGAGGCCAGCATGGGCAGCTCTTCCCGGCTGGCCACCAATCGGGCCCGGGGATAGTGCTTTCTGAATTCCTCTACACCGCCGATGTGGTCGCCGTGGCCGTGGGTCAGAACGATCGCCTCCAGCTCCAGCCCGTCGCTGTCGATGGCCCGGCGGACGGGCTCGCTGTATCCGCCCGGATCCACCAGAAAAGCCTTGTTCGTTTCTTCGTCGGAAACCAGATAGGTATTGACCTGAAGCGGACCCGTCAAAAATGATTGTATGCGCATAGCCTCTCCTCATTAAAACAGCCTGCGGCTGTCCAGCAGAATGGTCACCGGTCCGTCATTGTAGATTCGGACCTGCATTTCCGCCCGAAAAACACCCTCAGCCACCCGATGCCCTCTGGCCGTTAAAAGCTCCACAAAGGCGCGGTAAAGCCGATCGGCCTCCTCCGGCCCGGCGGCCCGGGTAAAGCTGGGCCTCTTTCCCTTCCGGGCATCCCCCAGCAGGGTAAACTGGGAAACCGCCAGCACCTCACCCCCCGCATCGGCCAGAGACAGATTCATCTTTCCCGCCGGGTCCTCGAATATCCGAAGACCGGAAAGCTTATCGGCCAGATAAGCCGCATCTGCGGGGCCGTCTCCTTCTTCCACGCCCAGCAGCACCACCAATCCCTTACCGATGGCCCCGGTGACCCGGCCATCCACCGTTACGTCGGCCTCTGTTACCCGCTGAACTACTGCCCGCATCGCTTCTCCCGATCCTCTCCCGCTTCTTTTTTCTCTAAAAAGGGCTTTCGGTTTTCCTCCTTCCCGGAGGGCTCCCGAAGCATCCCTTTCGGCCGATCCATCGGACCGCCTTCCACCGCTTACGTCTTGGCCCGGTAAACATCGTTGACTCCCTGCACGTTCTTCAGCGAGCGCAGAATCTTTTCCATCTGGCTTTTGTTAGAGATGGACAGGGTCATGGTGATGGTCACCGCCTGCTCCCGGGAGCTCTTGGCATTGACGCCCGCAATATGGACGTCCATGTCCTCGCATACCCGGGAAAGCTCGGAGAACAGCCCCTTGCGATCATCAGCCAGGATGGTCACGTCGGCGTTGTAGGATTTGTTCGGCTTTGATTCATCCCACACCACCTCAATACATCGGGCCCGCTCCTCGGGCGGCAGGGAGAGCACATTGGTGCAATCTGTCCGGTGCACGGAAATGCCCCGCCCCTTGGTGATAAAGCCCACAATATCGTCTCCCGGCACCGGGTTACAGCACCTGGAAAAGCGGATCAGCAGATTATCCACTCCCTTTACGGTAACCCCGGTCTGATCCCTGGAAAAGTCGTCGCGCTTTTTTTTCTCGACGGCAATGTTCCGGAGGTCGTTTTCCCTTTTCCCGATCTCCTCCTGCTTTTCATCCTGATAGTAGCCGATCAGCATTCCGGCCACCTTCCCCAGGAAGGTGCCTCCCTGGCTCAGCTGGGTGTACAGCTCCTCGGGGGAGGACAGGTTCAGCGCCTTGACCGCCTTGGCGATGTTGGTGCTCTTGATGATCTGAGGAGTATCCATCCCCTTTTTCCGGACGTACTTGTCCAGGAGATCCTTTCCCTTATCCACCGCGTCGGACTTGTTTTCCCGCTTTAAATAGGCGCGAATCTTGTTTCGGGCGTTGCTGCTTTTGGCAATCTTCAGCCAGTCGATGCTGGGGCCCCCTGCGTTGGCAGAGGTAATGATCTCCACAATATTGCCGTTTTGCAGCGTGTAGTCGATGGGCACCATTTTTCCATTGACCTTGGCGCCGATCAGCTTGGCGCCGATAGCCGAGTGGATCTTGAAGGCAAAGTCCAGCGGCGTGGAACCGGCAGGAAGCTCGATAACATCTCCCTTGGGGGTAAATACAAAAACCTGGCTGGCAAAGAGATCCACCTTCAAGGTTTCCATAAATTCCTTGGGGTCGTTCATTTCTTTTTGCCATTCCAGCGTCTGCCGCAGCCAGGCCAGCTTGGTTTCTTCCTTGTCGATGGACACCCCTTCCTTGTATTTCCAGTGGGCGGCGATGCCGTATTCTGCTACCCGGTGCATATCGTAGGTGCGGATCTGGATCTCGAAGGGGTCCCCGTTATCGCCGATGACCGTCGTATGCAGGGACTGATACATATTGGTCTTGGGCATGGCCACATAATCCTTGAACTTCCCGGGAATGGGCCGCCACATGGTGTGAACCACGCCCAGGACCGCATAGCAATCCTTGATGGTTTCTACAATGATCCGGACGGCAGTCAGGTCAAAGATTTCATCCAGCTGCTTGTTCTGGTACTTCATTTTCCGGTAGATGCTGTAGAAATGCTTGGACCGGCCGGTAATTTCATACGTGATGTTCAACTCATCCAGGCCTTCCCGGATCTCCTGGACCACGTGCTCGATCACCGCCGCCCGCTGCTGCTTTTTCGCGTTGACCTGAGTGGCCAGATCATAGTAGGCAAAGGGATCCAGATGCTTCAGTGCAATATCCTCCAGCTCAAACTTCAGGGTGTAAATGCCCAGACGGCTGGCCAGGGGGGCATAAATCTCCAGGGTTTCCCGGCACTTGTCGATGATTTTTCGCTCATCCATGTAGTTGATGGTGCGCAGGTTGTGGAGCCGGTCCGCCAGCTTGATGATCAGTACCCGGATGTCCTTGGACATAGCCAGGAACATCTTTCTCAGGTTTTCCGCCTGCCGCTCTTCCTTGCTCTCGAAGACCAGGGAGCCCAGCTTGGTAACGCCGTCCACCATATTGGCGATTTCCGGCCCGAAATCCTTCTCCAGCTGCTCCTTCGTATACTCCGTGTCTTCTACCACATCGTGAAGCAGTCCGGCCACGATGGCTGCGTCATCCATCCCCAGATCGGCCAGGATCAGGGCCACTGCCGCCGGATGGATCATGTAGGGCTCTCCGGATTTTCGAAGCTGCCCCTGGTGCATTTTTTCCGCGATCCGGTAGGCCTTTCCGATCATTTCCGTATCATATTTGGGGTTGATCTCCAGCAGATGATCTAAAAACTGCTTCATTGCTTCCATGTAGGTCCCTCGACGGATAGTTACTCCTTTGCCTTTCTTCTGGCCTTCTTGCTCCGGTACCTTGGGCCTCCGGTCAACCGGCTCAGATCATAATAAATCGGGCTGGCAATAAAGATGGAGGAGGCGGCCCCCACGATCACGCCGACCATCAGGGGCAGCACAAACTCCCGAATGGCAGGCCCCGACAGGATAAAGAGGGGGATCATCACCAGCAGGGTGGTGATGGATGTCATCAGGGAGCGGCCCAGGGTCTGATTGATGCTCAGGTCTACCAGCTCCGACCCGTTGCTTTTCTTCATCATGCCCAGATTTTCCCGGATCCGGTCAAACACCACAATGGTGTCGTTGATGGAATATCCCACTACCGTCAGCACACCGGCGATAAAGGGACTGTTGATGGTCACCCGGAAAATGCCGTAAAAGGCCAGCACCATCAGCACGTCGTGGACAACGCCCGCAATAGCCGCTACCCCGAACCGCCACTCAAAACGAAAAATAATGTATACCAGCATCAATGCGGAAGCGATGAGCACCGCAATGATAGCGTTGTTCCGCAGCTCCCGACCCACTGACGGGCCAAACTGCTCCACGGCCAAAACCTGCTCATCCGTCACGGAAAAAGCCTCTTCCATGCTGTTGACCAGCGCTTTGCGCTCTTCGTTGTCCAGGGATTGAATGGTTCGGATAATAACCTGTTCCTGGTTCTCTCCGGCGTATACCACCTCGCCGGCGATATCGTGCCGATCCAGGACTTCCCGGATCGCCGCCATGGGCTGATGGGTTTTGAGATCCATCTGGAGCATGGTGCCTCCGGTAAAGTCAATGCCGTAATTGAACCCCTGGATCCCTCCGGATCCCAGGCCGATCACCAGCACCAGCACCGTCACGATATAGTAAATCCTTCGATGGCCCGTCACATGGAAAAATTTCTTCATCGACGGGATGGCTCGATTGTCCTCCGATACGCCGAAATACCGCTTTTTGTTCAGGGCGCGGATATCTGTCAGCACCGCCAGCAAAAGATTGGTCACGATCACCGCGGAAAAAACGCTGGCCAGGATACCGATCATCAACGTCATGGCAAAGCCCCTGACTGTCCCGGAGCCGAACTGGTACAGCACCAAAGCGGCGATCATGGTGGTGATCTGGGAATCCAGGATGGTGCTCAGCGCCCGCCGGAACCCGGTCTGAACCGACACGCGGATGGTTTTTCCCTGGCAGATTTCTTCCTTGATCCTGGAGAAGATAATCACATTGGCGTCCACCGCCATCCCTACGGCCAAAATCATACCGGCAATGCCCGGCAGGGTCAGCACGCTGCCCAGGGCCACCATAACCCAGAGCACGATAAGGACATACAGCAGTAGCGCCAGATTGGCCGCAACCCCCATGATGCGATAGAACAGCAGCATCAGCAGCATCAGAGCAATCAGCCCGATAATGCCGGCTATCACTGCCGATTCCAGGGCATCTACCCCCACCCGGGCCGTCTGGACAGAGGTATCCACCTCCGTCAGGGATACGGGCAGCGCGCCTCCCCGGATCAGGGCAGCCAGGTTCACCGCCTCCTCCTGAGAAAAGCCGCCGGTAACGCCGGCAGTGATAATAGCCTCCCCGTTGGTGATGACATTTTCCACCACCGGCGCTGAAATCACCTGTCCGTCCAGAACGATCATAATGGCATTGCTCCGCACGTCAGGAGCAGTCGCCACAATCTGGCCGTTAAAGGCCCGCCGGGTCGCGTCGGCAAAGGCCGCCGTGCCCTCCCGGTCAAAGTCCAGAGAAACGGCATAACCGCCTTTCTGTTGATCCTGGGCCACACCGGCATCCTCGATCATGCTGCCGTCCAGGACCACCTGGCCGTCGGCCGTTACAAATTGCAGCTGAGCGGTTCTGCCGATGGATTCAATGGCATCCTCCGCGTTTTCGGCGCCGGGCAGTTCCACCCGGATCCGGTTCTCCCCTTCAATGGTCACCACCGGCTCCGAGAGCCCCATCTGGTTCACCCGTTCTTCGATGACTGCCTGGGTTTGCTCCATCAGCTTTTTCAGCTCTGCTCCCTGAGCATCGGTTTGGGCTTCCATGACGACGTATACGCCGCCCTTGATATCCAGTCCCAATTTGATCTGATCCTTCAGCGGTGCAAAGCTGCCGATCCCCGTCAGCGTCGCCGCCCAGCCAAGGATCAGAAAAAGAATCGTGATCGCCGCCAGGATTTTTCCCCTCGTTCCGTTCATTCCAGTTCTCCCTATCGTTGCCGCGGATTTTTATCTGCTCCATCTCGTCCATCTAAAAATACGTTACATCATATTGTACACATTTTGCTGCCAAAAAACAACAGAAATATGGGGTTTCGGGTTTTTATATGAGACCGCTTCCGGAGGCCCGGCCCCCTGATGAAATCCTGATTAAAACCCGCTGTTTACGGGTATGATTCCTGAAAATCGCAAGTATTCAAATCGATCACGATCAATGACGGAGGTATGCCATGGATTTTAAACAGGACGAAAGCAGAATCTACCTCACCGATGCCTCGGGAAAAACGATTGCGGAGGTCAGGATCCCCGAAAAGGAACCCGGGCTCCGGGACATCGAGAGAACCTTTGTGGACGACTCTCTGCGGGGGCAGGGGATAGCCGACAAGCTGCTGTCTGCCGTAGCAAAACGGCTGAACGAGGAGGAAAAGCAGGCGATCCCCTCCTGCTCCTATGCCGTTTCTTGGTTTGAGAAGCACCCGGAGCACCGGCATCTGGTGCGGAAATAACAGCTCACGCGAGAAGCGCCGCTAAGCACATCACTGAAAAAATCCCCCTGCACAGGGGGATTTGGGAGTCTGCTGTATGGAATCGCTCTCGCTTTATTTCTCCATGGCCTCCATTTCGCTCTCGACAGCTTCATCAGCCGGAGCAGCTTCGGCTTCGGGCGCGCTTTTCTTGCTCAGCTTCTTGGGAACCACCTTCCTTGGGGCATCCTCTTGCGCCTCCGATGCTTCGGAGGTCTTGTCGGCCCGGCCCTTCGCCTGTTCGCCGCTGACCACCCTGGAAATGCCCCATCGCATCACTTCAAGCTTTACCTTATCGGCCCCTACCTGAACGATGACGGAATCGTCCTTCAGCTTCACGATCTTCCCGCAGATCCCGCCGATGGTGACAATCTCATCCCCTACCTGCAGGCTGTTTCTCATCTGGGCCGTTTCCCTCTCCCGCTTTTTCTGCGGACGGATCAACAGAAAGTACATGATGAAAATCAGTAAAATCAACGGCACAAAATTCATGGCTTGTTCCATAATTTATCTCCTCTCGAGTATCATCTCAAATGGTATCGACAAAGTGGTGCCGGCGATGGGGGTCGAACCCATACGGTGTTGCCACCACGGGATTTTGAGTCCCGCACGTCTGCCAATTCCATCACGCCGGCGCATCTTCATCAATAGTAGCACATGTTGAAACAAGTTTCAACACACTTTTTCGGCGGGACCGGCGCCCTGATATTTTCTCCCTCCGGCACCGCCCCTCTTGCCCGCGCCCTTTCCTGCGGCCAGCAGCGCTCTTTTTTGTAAATCAGTCCGTCCGGTCAGATGTACCGGCGGAGCAGTTCCTTCAGAAAGCTCTCAAAGCCATATTTTTCCGCGGCCTCATGGAGTTCAGTCACGTGCTGCCGCTGCGCTTCGCTGAGCCGTGCCATGTCCCGGACGCCCCGGACAAGGCCAATGCGCCGGGCAAGCTGATATTCCTGACGTTCCGGCAGAGACAGTCTCTCCAGCTCCTCGAATATCCCAAGGATCCTTTCCTGATCCTCCGGCAGCGTCCCTCTGACCGTCTCCAGCAGATTGATAATGTGATCGCTGACCAGCCGGCTGTTCTCCAGGTCCAGACATCGGACGAAATGCTTCAGCTCCAAGGCCTTTTCCATATCGGTGCACTCGCTGATCTTCCCCTCGTCGATCAGCCTTTGCATCCCGCTTCCCGCCTTGGAAACAAACGTTCTGATCCGGATGTAATCCGGCTGGATCCGATTCATCACATCTGCCGTTTCCCGGTGATTCTCCTCCGACAGCTCCCGGCCTCCGATACCGGGCATATAGTAAACCGACAGCTGGATTCCGCTTTCTCTGATGCGCAGCCCCGCTTCGATTTCCTGGGCTTTGGTGATCCCCTTTTGGATCATGGTCAGCACCCGGTCGGAACCGGATTCGTATCCGGAGTGAATCCGGTTCAGCCCCGCCCGGTACAGCATCCGATAGTCCTCCACCGAAATCCGCGACAGCACATCGGCTCTTCCGTAGCTGGTAATCCGCCGGATGCCGGGGAATCGTTCTTTCAGATATTTCAATACCTCTGCCAGCTTCTCCGGCTTCAGCACGATAGAGTTGGCATCCTGCAAAAAGGCCGAGGTACAGTCCTCATAATAGCCGCTGGCCTTCATGCGGTCGATGTCCCCTTTTATCTCCTCCACCGTGCGGATGGAAAAGGACTCGCCCTTATACAAGGTACAGAAATGGCATCGGTTCCAGGTACAGTTCCTTGTCACCCGCAGCAACAGGCTGGCGGCTTCACTGGGCGGGCGGATGGGCCCTTGCTCGTAGGGGCAGCTATAGCTCATTCGATTTCCTTTCACAGTCGTATCACCGTCGCAGTCCATGCCTGCACAGTTAAAGCTATTCCTGGGCCGCGCCGCTGTTAAAAAGCGGCTCCAGCGTGCCGGATCCGGCCTCGAAAACGCTGAGCACATAGCTGCTCCAGTGTCTGGCATCGGAATCGGTGTCTCCGAACACGTAATCCTCCTGCCCGTAGTCGATGACATCGAAAGCAGGGATCGCTTTGCTGGCATTGGCGGTCCGGTAGTTGGCAGCGGCCTCCAGGTCAAAGGATACCCGGGAGATATCCGCGTAATCGACCCAGGAGGTCAGATCCGTTCCGGTAGCCGCCGTGGCCGTTCCGTTAGCGGTCAGAGGCGACGCAGCCGGCCGCTCCACATCTACGGCTTTGGAGGCATACCTGGCATACATTTGATCCACATACAGCGAGAAGGAATCCCCCAGAACCTCCGAGGGCACATGGCCGCCGTCCCACTGCCATTCCAACTCGGCGTGGGTCCCCGCTGCCAGCCAGGCCAGCTCCAGGTTGAGGGAAGAAAACATGGAAATATCCCCCTCTGCGGCGCCCATGAGGATCCTGGTCCAGACCGGATCCCCGGTCCCCTCTGCGCCGATATAACGCAAGGGATCGTACAGCTCCACGATGTTTCTGCCGTAGGCATCTCCCTCAAGGATCTCGCCGATATCCGCGCTGTAGGCCTTCAGCATTTCGTCGTAGGAGGCGTAATTGGCAGAATCCGTCCCACTGCCGGCGGCCTGCGTGGTGCCGGCATCCGGGGTTCCCACCGCCTCGGCGGTCCCCGTCGGCGGTGTGCCGGAGGGTGTATTGCCGGAGCCGTTCATGGACGGCGGCGTGCCGCCCCCCGGTCCGTCACTGGCGGTGCTTCCCTTGGCGTATCGACCTTCGATAAAGGCTCTGGCCATATCCTCGCCGGTCATGGCCGCCACCTCGCTGTCGCTGAGCGGTTCGCCGGCGGCGTTAAACCAGGTCCAGTCCTCGGCATAGGCCAGCCGATCCAGATAGGATTGGAGGCTCTGGGTAAATTCAGCCAAATACAGGTTCAGATACGTGCCATAGTAGCCATTGGTTTCTGGATATGCTTCCGGATCATACTCAATGCTCAGCATCACCCCATCATCGGTATCTCCGTCTCCGTTCAAATCGGCCTCCCACAGGCTCTCCGCGATCCGGATCTCCCGGCTGTTGATATGCTCCATGTAGGCCGCGGCCAGCGCCTTGGCTGTTTCCTTCTGAAATTCGGTATTGAAAGCATAGTCGGGATTCAGGTAATTCTCAAAAGCCAGTGCCATATCCGCCTCCG
>JBGYKY010000028.1:0-4712 GCA_041836105.1 Bacillota bacterium
CAGGATCTGCGCCTGCACCGCGTCATCGAAGGGAGCCTCTCCCCACTGCCAGACGGTGATAAAAAGGAGAATGAATCCTGCGGCCAGCACTCCGGCCAAGATTCGGTTTCGTGTGCTCATTCCCCCCGCTCCTTTCCGGTTTTCTTTGCATTATACCAGTTTTTTGACGGTGAATCCAGACGGATTGTGGTATAATGAATCCAGTCGGGCAAAATCGATCCCTAGGAGGCTTACCTATGAAAATCATCCGAAATATCCCCATGGTCTGGAAGTTCTATCTGGCCCTCCCCTCTCTTAGGCAGTTCAAAAAGGGGATTCTTCAAGCCAGGGCCGAGGGGAATCTGGAGGAGGAAAGAGCTTATATCCTGAAGGCCACTGACACCTGGGGCAATTTCGTGATGAAGGTCTTCGGCACGGAGGTCCGGGTTCACGGGGAGGAAAACATTCCTGACCGTGGGCCGGTGGTCTATGTAGCCAATCACCAGAGCTATGCCGACATTCCCCTCTGCTGCAAGGTGCTGAACAAGATCCAGACGGGTTTTGTGGCCAGGGACGGCCTGCAGGACATTCCTCTCTACGGGGAATGGATCCTGAACATCCGCAGTGTGATCATCAAGCGAAACGATCCCCGCTCCTCCCTGCGCACGGTCGACGAAGCCATTTCCCTGATCCGGCAGGGGTTTTCCATGGTGATCTTTCCGGAGGGCACCCGTAGCAGGGGCGGTCCCATGCAATCCTTTAAGAAGGGAAGCCTGCGCCTGGCCACTAAGCCGGGTGTCCCCGTGGTACCCATCACCATTGACGGAACCTGGCGGATCTTTGAAGAGAAGGGGTATCCCCAGCGGGCAACGGTAGATATTACGGTTCATCCCTCCATTGAAACCGCTTCCCTCTCCCGTCAGGAGGCGGCAGACCTGGCGGAAACCGTAGAAGCCATCGTGCGAGGAGGATTGAAATGAGAGATGCCGTCATCATCGGAAAGGGCCCGGCGGCTCTTTCCGCCGCGATTTACCTGAAGCGGGCCAATCTGGATGTACTGGTCATCGGCAAGGACGCAGGCGCTTTGGAGAAGGCCGGCGCTATCGAAAACTACTTCGGCGTCCCCGGCGGCCTTACCGGGCCGGAGCTGCTGGAAAAGGGCTATCAGCAGGCCCGGGAGCTGTCCATCGATATCCGCACGGCGGAAGTGACCGGCCTCCGGCAGGAGGAGTATTTTATCGTTCAGACCACAGAAGGGGAGACGGAGGCCCGAGCCGTCCTGCTTGCCACGGGAAAGAGCCGGGCAGGCCTTCAGGTCCCGGGGTTTGAAGAGTTCCGGGGCAAAGGCATCAGCTTCTGCGCTGTCTGCGACGGATTTTTTTACAGGGATCGGGCCTTGGCGGTCATCGGAAGCGGAGACTACGCCGCCGCCGAGATTGCCGATCTGAACCACTTTACTCAGGACATCACCCTTTTTACCGACGGCACCCCGCTGACCACCGGACGGCTGCACCCGGACCAGAGGATATGCACGGAAAAAATCCTGGAAATCCTGGGAGAAGAGCAGGTGAAGGCCGTTCGGACCGAAGGCGGCGAATACCCCGTTGACGGAGTATTCGTGGCGGTGGGCACCGCTTCCGCCGCCGACTTTGCCGCCAAGCTGGGAGCGCACACCTCCGGCGGCAGCATTGTGGTGGATCCCTCTTTTATGACTACTGTCGAAGGAGTCTTTGCGGCCGGTGACTGCATCGGCGGATTTCTTCAGGTGGCAAAAGCCGTCTCCGACGGAGCGGTGGCCTCCAAATCCATGATTACCTATATCAAGCGCCAAAAAGAGCGCTCTGCGGGCTAAACAAAGAAAAAACCGACGCCAGCCTTGGCGTCGGACATTGCCCTCTTTCATTCACCGTTCATCGATCTGCATTCAGCCGCCTTTCGCACTTTGGATTTACCCGATGCCCAGCCCGAATCGCTCCCGGACTCTCTTCATAGTTTCTTCCGCCGCGGCCCCGGCTTTTTCGGCGCCGTCCCGAAGGATGCGGCGCAGCTCCCCGGAGGGCCGGATTTCATCGAAGCGTTCCCGGATGGGTCGAAGGGCTTCCACCGTCACATCTGCCAGATCCTTCTTGAAATCTCCGTACCCTCGCCCCCGGTATCGGTCGGTCAGCTCCTCCGCCGACAGCCCGGTAAAAGCGCTGTAAATGTTCATGAGATTGGAAATCCCGGGCTTCTCCGCAGGGCTGCAGCGAACCGATCCTTCCGAGTCGGTGGTAGCCCGCATAATGGCCTTTCGAATCGTTTTTTCATCGTCCAGCAGAGAAATCCGACTAAGGGGGTTTTCGGCGCTTTTACTCATTTTGCTGGTGGGATCATCCAGAGACATGATTCTGGCCCCCTCTTTCAGGAAGCGTCCTTCGGGGATCACAAAGGTTTTACCGTACCGGTTGTTAACGCGGATAGCGATATCCCGGCAAAGCTCGATGTGCTGCTTTTGATCGTTCCCCACGGGGACGATGTCGGTATCGTAGAGCAAAATATCCGCCGCCATCAGCACCGGATAGGTGAACAGACCCGTGGGCGCCGATTCGCTGCCCCGGCTCTTGTCTTTAAACTGCGTCATTCGGGAAAGCTCGCCGGTATAAGAGCTGCAGGTCAGCACCCAAGCCAGCTCCGCGTGCCCCGGTACGTCCGACTGCACGAATATGGTCGCTTTTTCCGGATCCAGTCCGATGGCCAGGTACAGGGCCGCCACATCCAAAATGTGCCCGCGAAGCTCCTCGGGCTTCTGGGGAAGCGTGATGGAATGGAGATCCACAATGCAATACAGGCAGTGATGATGCTGCTGCAGCTCCACAAACTGACGAAGCGCCCCCAAATAATTGCCGATGTGAATGTTGCCTGTGGGCTGAACCCCTGAAAAAACTCGCTTCATACCGTCTCCTGCTGCCTCCTGCCAGAGAATCCCCTCACTATTTTCTCAGCTCCTCGCTGAATTTCTTCTTGATACTCTTTTCTCCCCGGGAGATGGTCATCTGGGAAACGCCCATTTCCTGAGCGATCTGGGTCTGAGTTTTATTCTGCAGATACCGCTTGCGGAAAATATTTTTTTCGCTTTCCGACAGCCGTTTCAGCACAATTTCGATGATTTCCCCATATTCCACGCTGTCGTATCCGCTTTCTTCAACGGCGGCGTAGCGCTCCAGGATTGGGTTGTCCCCGGTATCGCCGGATTCGTCAAAGGTCTGATTCAGCGAATAGGCGTTATAGGCTCTTCCCCCCTCCATGGCCTCCAGGATCTCCTCCTCCGTGTGTTCCAGATGGGCGGCAATTTCCGCCACTGTAGGCATTCGCTGCAGCTGGTTGAAGAGCTCCTCCTTCGCCGACGGAATTTTAGCGCTCAGCTCCTTCAGCCGGCGAGGCACCTTGACGCCCCATTCCTTATCCCGGAAGTATCGCTTGATCTCCCCCAGGATGGTGGGGGTAGCAAAGCTGGAGAACTCGTATCCCTTGGCCGGATCAAACCGATCCACAGCAGAAACCAGGGCCATGGCCCCAACCTGGTAAAGATCGTCGTAGTCCACGCCCTTGTTGAGGTATTTCCTGATCAGGATATCCACCATGTACAGATAGTTTTCAACCAGCATGTTTCGGATCTCAATATCTCTGGTCTCCGCATACCGGTTAAACAATTCTTGATTGGTCATTTATTTTTCACCATTTCGATCGATCTGCAGCCGTCTGATTTTTCCTGAACCTGAACCAGGTCCATCAGCGTGTCAATGACGAAAATCCCCAGGTCACCCTCTCCCGGACAATTGGAGCAGGCACAGGTGCTCTTTTGAAGATCGTGCCCCTCGGTGCTGTCATTGACCAGGATCCGAAGCAGCTCCTCTTCAATCTCGCAGACCACATCGTACCGGTTGCTCCATCCGGTGTGGCCGTGACAGGTCACAAACTTGCAGGCCTCACCCACAGCCACCTTGATGTCGTCGATGTCCTCCACATTAAAGCCGGCATTGCTGGCCAAGGAGGCAATGGCAATCCGGACCATGGATACATAGTCCGGTTTGCCTGGAATCGAAAATTTAAAAACATCTCCCATTACACTTTCTCCTCTATTCCGTCTCCATTTCCATTTGGTCGGATCCGGAATCCGCCTCGCTGCTCTCCGGAACCGGGCAGGCCGGCAGGGGATCTCCCTCCTCTTCGGCTTCCTTGATGACCTTGGCCAGCGCAATGATGTTGCAGTCGTCCCCGACCCGCATGATCCGCACGCCCTGTGTTGCCCGTCCCAGCCGGGAAACCTCGCAGGCCCGGATCCGGATGATAATGCCGTCAGAATTGATCAGCAGAACCTCATCCTCATCGTTGACCACCATGGCCCCTACCAGCTCTCCCGTCTTTTTAAATTTGGCTTTGTCGTAGGTCAGCAGTCCCTTGCCGCCCCGAACCTGTATTTTATAGTCCTCTACCGAGGTCCTCTTGCCGTAGCCGTTGCGGGTAACCACCATCAGCTCCTCGCCGGGCTCTACCAGTGCCATGGACACAACCTCATCGTCCTTTTCCAGCTTAATGGCCCGGACGCCGCCGGCGATCCGCCCCATGCTTCGAACATCCTTTTCAGAGAAGCAGATGCACTTGCCGTTTTTCGTTACAATGATGACATTATTGGATCCGGTGGTCTCGCTGATACCGATTAGCTCATCTCCGTCCTTTAGGTTGATGCCAATGAG
>JBGYKY010000029.1:0-2982 GCA_041836105.1 Bacillota bacterium
AACGGAAGAAAATCTGTAACCGGGATGTGGTGGAAGCCTTTGATTATTCCCAAGCCACCATTTCCCAGCATATCAAAAAGCTGGCCGACGGCGGCCTGCTGGAGGTTCAGAAATCGGATCGGTTTTCCTACTATTACGCCAATCTGGGGGTCCTCATGAAGTATCTGGACGCCACGAAAAAGTTTCCTACATCCTAAACCGCCGAAAGCGCCCGCTCTGACAGCGGGCGTTGCTGCTTCATCGCATAAAACGCTGTCTCCACCGCTTAAATTTAGGTAATCTTTAGGTTCCTTTAATCGGATTTAAAGCTGAGCTTCATATAATAGAGAGGGGGATCCCTGTAGTGTAACCGCTGTGAAAGGAGGAACTGCTTATGTCCAAGAACAAGATGTCTGGTCAGACGAAGCTCATCTGGGTCCTGCTGCTCGTTGGGTTGGCAGCCATGGAATTTCCCGGGGTCTTCTTCTTCCACGACAAGGTTGACCCTTTTATTTTCGGGTTGCCCTTTATCTACGGGTACATCCTGTGCTGGTGGGCGTATATGTGCATCGTCATGCTGTTCGCCTATAAAACCGGCTGGGGACAGGCACGGGGGGAAGGAGGCGATGAGTCGTGACAGGTCAAAACATCGCCGCATTGGTCATCATCGCGCTGTTCATGCTGATCCCGCTGGCCATGGGCGCCATAGCGGGCAGAAAATCCATTCCCACCACCGAGGACTTTTTCGTCCAGGGGCGGGGCATGGGCTCCCTGGCCGTTTTTTTCACCGTGGCTGCCACCTGGTGGAGCGCCTTTGCTTTCATGGGCTCCAATGCCTATTTCTATCTGAAAGGCCCCCTCTATTGGACGGCCATCGCCTGGAACATTTTCTTTGGGATCCTCTATTACGTTATCGGGAAGCGGGTATGGTTCTACGGCAAGATCAACAATTATATTACCCCCAAGGACTTCTTTAAGCATCAGTACGGCTCTGAGGCCCTGGGCAATATCGTGGCGATCATTATGCTGATTTTCACCCTGCCCTATCTTCAAATCCAGCTGACCGGCGGCGCATATCTGATCGAGGTCGCTTCCGGCGGCCTGATCCGCTTTGAGCTAGCTGCGCTGATGTTCTATCTGGTCATTATTATCTACGTGTGGTCCGGCGGCCTGCGCGCCGTTGCCTGGACCGATATTTTCTACGGGATCCTTCTATTCTTCGGCATGATCTTCGGCGGCTTTTACATTGCCGATCTGCTGGGCGGACCGACGGAAATGTTTGAGCAGCTGCGCCAGGCAAAGCCCGAAAACCTCATGCTGCAGGAAAACGCCTGGATGGCCTGGCTGGCTATGTTTATCATCACCCCTGTAGGCTCCTTTATGGGCCCTCAGCTTTGGACTCGCATGTATGCGGTAAAATCTCCGCGGCTGTTTAATCTGATGCCTTTCCTGCTGGGCTTTGCCGCAATCGCCTATATCGGCTCCATGCTGGTGGGCAACTCAGCGGTCATCCTGGAGCCGACCATCGAACAGCCGGACAAGGTGCTGCCGGTGATCCTGTACAAGTATGCCCCGTTCATCCTGGCATCCTTCATCATCGCCTGCGGCGCTGCGGCAGCCATGTCCACCGCCAATTCCCAGATCCACTCCATGTCCGCCGTGTATACGGTCGACTTCCACAAGGCATACATCAATCCCGATCTGTCGGAGCGCAAGCTGGTCTGGGTCGGTCGATGGACCATTCTGATCCTCTCTGCCATTGCTTATATCATGGCGCTGTACGTGCCGGGGCTGCTGGTCAACATCGGCTTGGTAGCCCTGGCGGGGACGGCTCAGGTCATCGTTCCTACCGTGGGGGCGCTGTTCTGGAAGCGATCTACCACTGCCGGCGCCATTGCCGGGCTGCTGGTGGGGATCGGCTCCCTGATCATCTTTACCTTTATCCCTGGAACGGTGCCCGGCTTCTTCGCCTTCGGCGGCGGCGGGCTGCTGTCTCTGATTCTCAACATAATCGTTTTTGCAGTCGTCTCGCTGTTCGCTCGGCCCCGACCCCAGAGCCTGCTGGATGAGCACGAAAGACAAGCGGATGATTTTTTCCGCAAGCGGTACTGATAACCGTCGCCGTTACCCGCGGATGCCTGCTATCCTCTGCTCCTCACGGAGACTGGAAGCGGCCCGGTGCAAAGCATCTCCGGGCCGCTTTTTCTATGGGGAGCGATCATTCGACAAGGCATGGTTAAACCTGTATCCCACCCCCCGGACGCTGAGGATATAGCGGGGCTGAGCGGGGTGCTCCTCAATCTTTTTCCGCAGGTTGCTGATGTACACCATTACCGTGCGGATATCCCCTTCCAGGCTATTGCTCCGCCAAGCCGCTTCATAAATCTGCTCCGCCGTAAAAATCTGGCGGGGCGACTTCAAAAGCAGCGCCAAAATATCAAATTCCTTGGCCGTCAGCGACACCGGCTTCATTCGGGCCATCACCTCCCGGGTCTGGAGATTGACCAGCAATCCCGGATAGCGGTAAATCGACTTTTCCTCCTCCTGCTGTTCCCGCTGCGCAATGACCTGATTGCGGCGCAGATGGGCCTTGATCCGGGCAATCAGCTCTCCGGGAAGAAATGGCTTGGTAATATAATCATCCCCGCCGGCGGACAGGGCGACGATTTTATCGATCTCCTCCCCTCTGCAGCTGAGAAAAACGATGGGCGCATCGCTCAGTCCCCGGATCCTAAGAGACAGACTGGGGCCTTCGATATCCGGAAGCATCACGTCCAGAATAATCAGATCCGGCGGCTCCTGAACCATTTGCTCCAGGGCGTCCTTCCCCGTATGCGCAACCGCGGTGCGAAATCCTTCCCGATCCAAATATCGACAGATCAGATCGCTGATCTCCTTTTCATCGTCTACGATGAGGATCCTTTCATTGGGCATGGGCAACCCCTTCCTTTCCTAAACGGGCAAGTGCCGCCGGAGCCGTTCCCGCTCCGCCTTTTCCCGGCG
>JBGYKY010000030.1:0-5218 GCA_041836105.1 Bacillota bacterium
CCTGAGGCTCAAATACATATGCGGTCTCTAAGTCTTCCATAGGTCTTTTCACCGATGCCGCTGACCTCCTTCAGCTGCTCCGGGGCTCGAAAAGGGCCGTATCTCTGTCGGTACTCGATGATTTTGGCGGCAGTAGAAGGGCCTACGCCGGTCAGGGTCTGTAGGGTGTCGGAGTCCGCCGTATTGATATTGATCAGATCATCCGAGGTGTCGGAGAGCCCGCCCGGATCGGAGGAGCCGGAAAAGGATCGAGGACCGTGCCCTAGTGTATCGGGAGAATCGGCGGATCCCCCCGGAAGAGGAGTCTCTCCTTTCCGAAGAACATGGATCCGCTCTTCGTCGCGAAGGGCCCTGGCAAGATTGATGCTCAGAGAATCGGCATCATCCGTCATTCCGCCGGCCAGCTCGACGGCCTGATAAACCCGGGCGCCCTCTTGAAGACGGATCACGCCGGGGTTATGGACGGCGCCGGAAACGTGAACCAGGATTTCGGCGGCCGTTTCTTCCCCGCTCGGCCCTCCTTCTCCCTTTGCTTCTGATGCCGATGGGTTGTCCTCACCGTCTGTCCCGAGGACCTCTGTTTGCAGGGGAGCCTCTGCATCAATAACAAGGGGCGCCGGGTTTTCTTTATTCAACAGGATGAAAAGCGCTGCCAACAAAAACAGAAGGGCCACCAGCAGCTTGGCTCCGTGCTCCCGATGGCGCAAAAAGTAGTGACGGATGGACTCTTTCATGTTGGGATCCTCCTGTGTTTTTTTCATCATACACCGGCGATCCATGTAAGTCAATCCCAATTTTTACATTTAATTACAAATTTCCAGTGACTCCCGAATAAACCGAACCTCCTCCCGGGGAAACGTTCTGCCCAGGTGATGCTCAATGGCCTGAACCAGAAGCTCCGGATTCAGGTTGGAAGCACTCCCTGCATCCAGGGTGCAGCGGAGCCACAGATACGGGCCGGGCTCCGCCGGCTCCATCGTGCTCAGGCTGCGGATCATAGGGCGGATGTTCAGACAGACCTGCTGTTTTTTTTTGTTTCGCTTCTCTGCTGTCAGTGAGGGCTGTGCCAACAGCGTTTCCGGTGAAAAAACCTCCCCCTCTCCGGGCAGGGGAAGTCGTATCCGGTATACGGCCGCCGTCGCCCGGGCTGCCAGGGACCTGCCGCTCTCCGGAAGCCGGATGCACTGTATCAGGCGAATGCCTTCCGGCATTTGAGCAGACAGGGCCGCTGCGACCCCGGCCTCCGGATACTCCTCCATCGTTTCAAACTGCAGCAGCTCGGCCAGCCCTTCATATCCCAGGGAAAGGGGCTGAACAAAGCTCAGTCGGGGATGAGGATTGTAGCCCTGGGAGTAAACCAGCCGGATATCAGCCCGCTTAAAGGCCCGCTTAAAGAGCCGCAGCAGGTCCAAATGGGAAATGAAACGGATGTTGCCGGTTTTTGAAAAGGTAAGGGAATATTTAGCCATGGATACCCTCCGGTTCGCAGTCGATTCGCCGGCTGACGCCGCAGCCGACGCAGCCCAGCCGGCAATCGTGGGTGAGAGCCTCGTTTAGGGCCGCTTTATTTTCCCGGATCAAAAACTCCCTGGAAACCGACGGGTCGATGTGATCCCAGGGAAGCCGTTCGTCGTACCCCCTCTCTCTTCCCGCGTAAAATTCCAGCGAAAGACCGGTGTCCTCAAAGGCCTGGAGCCAAAGAGGAAACTTAAAATGCTCACTCCAGCCATCAAAGCGGCAGCCCAGTGCCCAGGCGCGCTCCAGCAACGCCGAAGCCCGCCGGTCCCCCCGGGCCAGGACCGCTTCAATCTGGCTGGTCTCCGCGTGATGATAGTGAAACACTACCCCCTTTATGCCTTTAAGCTGGGATCTCAGGTAATCGTGCTTTTCAGCAAACGCCGCTCCGGAGTCTTGGGGAAACCATTGGAAAGGCGTATGCGGCTTGGGCACGAAATTGGACACGCTGACGGTCACCTGAAACCGTCCTCCTCTTCGCCCGCGGAGCGCGTAGTTCAATGCCAGGATTTTTCTTGCAATCTCGGCGATCCCATCCAGATCCGCTCGGGTTTCCGTGGGAAGTCCGATCATAAAGTACAGCTTGATGCTGTTCCACCCCAGCTCCAGCGCCTGCTCCACTGCTCCGTAGATATCCTCCTCCGTGATATTTTTGTTGATCACGTTCCGCAGCCTCTGAGATCCGGCCTCCGGAGCAAAGGTCAGCCCCGACTTTTTATACCTCTGAATCTCCTGCAGCACCCGAAAGGAAAAATTGTCCAGCCGCAGAGAGGGCAGCGACAGGGATACCTGATTTTCCCGGCACATATTCATCAGCTCCGTCGCCAGCTCCTCAAAGCGGGAATAATCGCTGGTGGAGAGGGAAAGAAGGGACAGCTCTTCATACCCGGAGGAGGACAGCAGCTCCCGGGCCAGATGCTCCAGCTTCTCCTTGGAGCGCTCCCGGACGGGCCGGTAAATCATGCCGGCCTGACAGAACCGACAGCCCCGGGTACAGCCCCGAAAGGTCTCCACCACGGAACGGTCATGGACTACCTCAATGAATGGGACGATGGTTTTTTCCGGGAAAAAAGCTTCCTCCAGCCGCGGGATCATCGCCTTCTCCACGACGTCCGGCGCTTCATCCCAGTTTTTATCCAGTCTCTCCAGAGTGCCGTCCTCCCGGTACACGGGAGAGTAGAAGGAGGGAATATAGATCCCCGGAAGATCTGCAAGGCTCTTTAGCAGCATTTCCTTTGAGGCGCCGGAGGCTTTCCAGCGCTCGTGTCGACGGCACAGCTCTACGATCAAATCCTCTCCGTCGCCGATCATAAATACATCGATAAAATCTGCCAGAGGCTCCGGGTTAAAGGCACAGGGGCCGCCGGCCACGATCAGAGGATCCCCTGCGCCCCGCTGCTTTGCGTGAAAAGGGATATCCGCCAGGGACAGCATGTTCAAGATATTGGTAAAGGACATCTCGTACTGCAGGGTAAACCCTACGATATCCAATTCCCGAACGGGAGACTTGGTTTCCAGAGTAAACAGAGGAACTCCCTCCTCCCGCATAAGCCTCTCCATGTCATCGGCCGGAGCAAAGATCCTTTCGCAAAAGATGTCCTCCTCGCGATTCAGAACGCCGTACAGAATCTGGAGGCCCAGAAAGGACATACCGATTTCGTAGATGTCGGGAAAGGCAAAGCCAAACCGGGTGCCGGCCGACGCCGGATCCTTGAGAACGGAATGGAGCTCTCCGCCGATGTAGCGGCCGGGCTTTTCCACTTTATTCAACAGCGGTTCGATGCGTCGCTGCAAATTTGTGTGCCTTCGGACTTTCATGTGTGCGTATGCCTTTCTCCTCCAGAAGCTCTTCCAGAGTGCGTCCGATAACGGATTCAATCTCCCGGATCAGCTGCTCCTGTTGGCGGATTTTTTGCCGGATGACCCTTTCCGCCTCCGGATCCCCTTTCCATTTTTGGAGAACGTAGGCCATGCGATCGGCCAATCCGACAAAGCGATCTTCCAGAACCATCCGGTCTGCCAGGCAGACCAGATCTACCTCCCGCACGAGGGACAGCTCCTCGGCAATAGAGTGGTGCATATGGGCGAGAACGATCGCCGCCTCTTCCGGATACCCCTCTCTTTTCAAAATTTCGGCGCCCGCCTTCTCATGGGATTGCTGTACCCGAGCGATATCGTGGGTCAGAGCCGCTCCGAAAATTATTTCTTCGGAAAATCGATAACCGCACCGGTTCAGGGTTGCGGTCAGACCGGCGGCTACCTGCGCCACCATGGCGCAGTGGCGGGCCACATGCTCCGGCGTCTCATAACGGGCCCACAGCTCTTCGGCTGTGGCCAGATCAATAAAGGATGAACGTTGCATCGGCATATAAATGTCTTCTTTTCCCTTTCTGCTCCTTTTAGGGCCGTCCTGCGCCCCTTCCCTGTTCCGCGTTGACGAAAAGGGCAAAAAATGGTATAGTACAGTCAATATTAAACAATGTGATTCAGTTTTTTTAGTGTTTTCCTTTTCGGAGAAAGGAGTTCCCATGACCTACGCGGAAATGCTCAGCAGCATCATCCCGGAAAGCCGCATGTCCCTTCGTCAGATTGCCGCAAAATGCGGGGATCTGGGGCAAAGCATCACCCCCTCTTATATTTCCCAGCTGAAAAACAACAAGCTGCCGGCCCCGCATCCCGATGTGTCTCTGGCTATCGCCAAAGCCTGCGGGAGCCGTCTTCATGCAGCTCTGGTATTTTTGGGATACATGGAGAAGGCGCCGGAAATTATTCGGGACTATATGAACAACGCCACTCGCCTCTACCGACTGGTGCTGGAAAACCTCAGCGACGGCCAGAGTAAGGTGCCGCTGACCCCCGAGGCCCGGGAATTTATCAGCCGTTTGGATATCATTACCGCGTATGAGCTGGCGTCTGCCTACCTGGATCAGGGACAGTTCACACCATCGGCCGAGCTGGCCGAGGAGCTGGTTCTGATCAGCGGAGGCGCTGTAAAGGCCAGTCATGATGCGATTCATCTGTTTATCAATGATTCTTCCATGGCGCCCACCATCCCGGCTCACTCCATGCTGACCATCATGCCCACCAAGCTTTCCCTGCTCAAGGAAAAGGACATCATTGCCCTCTATCCCTTCGGCCGAAAGATGGTGACGCTGCGCCGGGTTTTTTTTATGAAAAATCAGGTGCTGCTGATCCCGGAGGACACGGTTCACGAGATTATCAGCGTGGATTCTTTGGAGCAGATCGACTATGTAGGAAAGGTCATGTCCTATCGGGTCGACCTGTAAGGGCTTCTCCCGTCCTGCTGCATCGGACGGCGACCCTGGCTTGGCCGTCGGCGGTGCAGGTAAACAGCGTCAGATCCCAGCTTCCCTCCACCATCCTCTCAATGGCAGTGGGCTCCAGGATCTCAACCGCGGACACCTCATAGGGAAACCAGTTTCTTTTCGCGTCCGAAAAAAAGACGGTGTCACCTCTTTTCAATCCTTTCAATTCCCCGAAATGAGCCGGGTAGTTGTGACCTGCCAATACCATATCATCGGAATACGCCGAACCGGAATACCGCCCCGGCGCAATCTTCAGACCGGCGTAGCTCCATTTGCTCAGCACCGGCACGATCAGGTCCAGGGACGGGATCTCCAATCGCCCGATATACTCTCTTCCCTGAATGGAAATGACCGGCATGGGGGCATCACTGCTATAG
>JBGYKY010000031.1:0-2934 GCA_041836105.1 Bacillota bacterium
CATATCTCCGGGAACGGAGGTCCTGGAATCGATGGAAATGCCGGTAATCCGCTGCTCCCCCTTCCCGGCGGCCAGCGTCCCGCCAATGGCTGCGGCGACTTCTGCTGCAGTGAGCGTTTTCATAAAGCCCTCTCCTTCTTTTGCTGTGTTCCCTTTTCCTCCAGACACGGCCGGGCGGCATCAGGCGGCGCCGTTTCCCGTCTCCTCGGGAATCGGGTCGGGTTTGATGTTCAGATACCTCAGGGTGTTCTCCAGGATTTCCTTGACTGCCGGAGAAGCCGTGCCGCTTCCGTACTGGATACCCTTGGGACTGTCCATTACTACCAGTACCGTTACCCTGGGGTCCCCCATGGGGGCGATAGCGATGGCCGAGGAGTCCGTGTCCGTGCTGTAGCCGCCGGGAATGGCTTTGTTGGCCGTTCCTGTTTTTGCGCCTACCCGGTATCCCGGGATCTGGACGCCGCTGTGCCCGGCTTCCACGTAGGCTTCCATGGCGTAAGCCACCTCGCCGGCCGTCTGCCGCGAAACCACCTGACGAACGATCTGGGGGCGAAATTCCTCCACGGTTTTTCCTCTGTTGTCGATCAGGGCTTTGACCAGCCGAGGCTGCATGATCCTGCCTTCGTTTCCAAAAGCAGAGACCGCAGTAATCAGATTGATGGGCGTTACGGCAATCCCCTGTCCGTAGGACATGGTAGCCAGGCCTACCGGCCCTGCCGCTTCCCTGCTCTGGATGATGGAGCTTCCCTCTCCGGGGAAGTCGATGCCGGTCTTCCCGATAATGC
This sequence comes from Bacillota bacterium, assembly GCA_041836105.1. Lineage (GTDB taxonomy): Bacteria > Bacillota > Clostridia > Peptostreptococcales > Anaerovoracaceae > UBA5559. The sequence continues at coordinate 786 of JBGYKY010000031.1, forward strand.
CGAACAGCTCCAGGTATCGCAGGAACCGGTCGTACCCGATCCTGCGGGACAGCTCGATGAAAACGGGATTGCAGGAATTGCCTACGGCCTCCGTCAGGGTTTCTGCACCGTGAGGATTGTAATGGCGCCAGCACTTCAGGGTGACGCCGGCCACATTGGCACTGCCGGAGCAGTAAAAGGGCTCCTCCGGATAGGACAGCCCCTCTTCCAGGGCCATGGCTTCCGTCAGCAGCTTAAAGGTGGAGCCGGGCTCAAAGGTATCGCTAACCATGGGATGCCGCCACATGGCATTCCAATACTTCATTTTTTCCTCATTAGACAGGGTTTCCACATAAGCAGCCGCTTCCGGGTCCAGAGGGATCCGCGCACTGTTGGGATCGTATTCCGGATTGGCGGCCATGGCCAGTATCTCTCCGGTTTTAGTCTCCATGACAATGGCATATCCTCGCTTGGACTGGGTTTTGACCATGGCGTTTTCCGGCTCATAATATTTTTCCACCCCGTAGGACAGACTGTTGCCCAGCACATCGGTATTTTTAATCCATCGGCCCGGGGTTCCGCTCAGCACCAGATTATACCGCTGCTCGATCCCTACGATCCCCCGATTATCATCGGTGACGTTGCCCAGCACATGGGAAGCAAAGGCTCCCATGGGGTAGTACCGTTTTACATCCTCCTGCAGGTCCAATCCGGCAATGCCGGCTTGCTTTAAGGCATCCGCCTGATTTTTGGTCAGATATTTGGCCAGGCGAAAGCGGCGGGTATTGTTCAAAACCGCTTCCCGCAGCTCCGCTTCTTCCCGGCCCAGCACGTCGGCCAAAATCTGCACGGTAGACGTCAGCCGGAGATCCGATCCGTCTGCTCCCGGATCCTGCACCATACCCGGGGTCACAAAAAGGGAATAGGTCAGGGCGCTGATGGCCAGTTCCTTGCCATTCCTGTCATAAATGCCCCCCCGCTTGGCGGGAATGGGGATGTCTCTGGTCTGGTACCGCGTCGCCCGCTTCTGATAGTCATCTCCCCGGACCACCTGTACCCACCCCACCCGAAAGGTCATGGCAATGAAGGCCAGGCAGATGATGCCGAAGGCCAGGATGATCCGCTTTCTTGTTTTAATGGCGTTCATGTTATGTATTCCCTTTAAAGAAAAAACCAGACATTTTAATTAATACTAATTAAGTTATCTGGCTTGCGATGCCGTATTCAGTTCTGCACCTCTACTGGTAGGCCTCCGTCCGGATGAGCATGGCGAAATCGGCGGGCGGTTCCTCCTCTCCGGCAATGAAAATGAGCTCCTCCGGCCCCGGGTATACCATCCCCAGCTCGTTTTGTGCCTTGACCTCCAGGGCCTGGATATTGTTGGCCCCGTTCACCTGAACCTTCAGATTTTCGATTTCTCCCCGGAGAATTTCATTTTCCCTCAGGGTGGTATTGGTGTGGTACTTCACTTCAGCGGCATAGGCGGTCAGCACCACCATGCCCAGCCCCACGATCCCCATGAGGATCACCAGGGCGAACAGCATCCGTTTTCGATGGGGCGAAATGTAGACCTTCATCCTGAGGATCCTCCTTTCTGATTTTCTCGGGTACAGTCTACAGCTTTTCCACCACCCGCAGCTTGGCGCTTCGGGATCTGGGATTCTGCTCCAGCTCTGCTGCTCCCGGAGTAACGGGTTTTTTTGTGATCTTGCGGATGTCCGGTTTCCTCCCGCAGGCACAGGAAGGAAGCTCTCTGGGACAAATGCAGGGATTCAGTCTGGCAGCGAAGCCTTCCTTTACAATCCGGTCCTCCAGCGAATGAAAGGTGATCACGCACAGCCTGCCGCCGGGGGACAGAACGTCGCAAAAGGCGTTAACAGCGCGCTCCAGATGTCCCAGCTCATCGTTGACTTCGATCCGGATCGCCTGAAAGGTCCGCTTGGCCGGATGTGGCCCCTCTCTCCTGGCGGAAGCGGGGACAGCCGCCTTGATGACGCCCACCAACTGTCCTGTGGTGGTCAGAGGCTCCTTCCGGCGGGCCGCTACAATAAACCGGCTGATCCGGGAAGCCCATCTCTCCTCGCCGTACCGGCGGATGATATCCGTCAGATCCTGCTCCGAATAAGTATTGACCACCGCTTCGGCGGTCAGCGGTTCGGCAGCGTTCATC
>JBGYKY010000032.1:0-11748 GCA_041836105.1 Bacillota bacterium
AAAAAAAACGAAGTCAGGTAAACGCTTTCCTTCGGTTCAGGGCAGCATTTTCCAGGATCAGCAGAGAATCCAGCGCCTTTCCGGTGCCGATGGCCACGCAATCCATGGGATTTTCTGCAATATGGCAGGTGATGCCCGTCCGTTGCTCTACCCGCTTGTCGATCCCGTACAGCAGTGCGCCGCCCCCGGTGATCACAATGCCGGAGTTGCTGATATCCGCCGCAAGCTCCGGGGGGGTGGATTCCAACACCCGGTGAATGGTTTCGCAGATGATGGACAGAGGCTCATCCAGGGCTTCCATGATTTCCTTGGAGGAGACCTCCACCACCTTAGGCAGGCCCGTCACCAGGTCACGGCCGCGACATTCCATGGAAACGTTGGTTTCCCGCGGAAAGGCGGTGCCGATCTGCAGCTTTAAATCCTCCGCCGTCCGCTCCCCGATGTACAGCTTGTGCTCCTTGCGCATATACTTGACAATCGCGTCATCAAATCGATCCCCGGCGATCTTCACCGACTGGCTGGTCACGATGCCTCCCATGGACATAACGGCGATATCCGTAGTTCCTCCGCCGATGTCAATGACCATAGTACCGTCCGGCTTGGTAATGTCCAGCCCTGCGCCAATGGCCGCCGCCAAGGGCTCCTCCATCAGGAAAACATCCTTGCCGCCCGCCTGCATGGTGGCCTCTCGGACCGCCCGCTTCTCCACCTCTGTCACGCCGCTGGGAACGCAAACCATGATTTTCGGCTTAAAAAATTTCCCTGCACCGCAGGTCTTTCGGATGAAATGCTTCAGCATACGCTCCGTAATATCGTAATCGGAGATTACACCGTCCTTCAAGGGCCGCACCGCCACGATATTTCCGGGTGTCCGGCCCAGCATCTGCCGGGCCTCTTCCCCCACCGCCAGAATATCGTTGGTGTCCTTGTTGATGGCCACCACGGCAGGCTCGTTGAGCACGATGCCCTTTCCCTTGATATACACCAAGACATTGGCAGTTCCCAGATCGATTCCTACTTCATTCGCAAATCCCATTCCGTTTTTTCTCCTTAGTCTATTGAACGTCACATGCTGTCCATGGGGGTCTTCTCTTCAAAGGCCGTAAGCATGCTCATCTGATCCTTGGTGTCCCCGATCAGGATGCCGCCGCAGAAGCGGCCGTTGAGGAAGTACCACTTTTTATAGATCAGGTTTTCCTCGTCGCTGAACTCCTTTGTTTTATATTTCTTTCCCTCCCCTTTTCCGATGTCTCCGACAGAAAAGATGCTGGTCCGCATCCCGTGGAAGGTAACCGCCGGCACGATGGGCCGGTACACCGCTTCGTCACCCGCCGCATTGGCGCCGGACGTCTTTCCCATGTCGACAGCCTGGGGCCACAGAGCGTAATTGGCACCCTGATATTCAGCACAATCTCCGCAGGCGTAAACGCCCGGTTTCCCGGTTTCCATCTTCTCATTGACCACGATGGAGCGTCCCACCTCCAGGCCCATCTCCCTGGCCAGCTCTACATTTTGACGGACGCCCGTGGAAACGACCACCAGCTCCGATCGCAGCTCCCTTCCGTCGGCCAGGCGGATTGCAGTGACCCGGTCCTGTCCCAAAATAGCCTCTACCGACTGCCCCAGAATCAAATCGATGTCAGCCCGCTTGATGGCCGCCTGCAGAAATTCGCCGCCCCGGCCGTCCAGCTGCCGCGCCATAATAGTGGGCGCCGTTTCCACAATGGCGACCTGCAGACCGGCCTTCTTCAGCTCCCAGGCGGCCTCCAGGCCCAAAACACCGCCGCCGATGACGACGGCGTTCTGCACGCCGCCTTCCATGTATTCCCGGAGCCGATCGACGTCAGCCATCCCTCGGATGGCAAACACGCCCTGCTTATCCACCCCTGGGAAGGGCGGTACAAAGCTCTCGGCGCCCGTAGCCAGGATCAGCTTGTCATAGGCGATCTGTTCTCCATTTTTCAGCCGCACCACCCTGTCTGTCGCATCCACCGAAGCCGCCTCGGCTCCCAGCGAGAGGGTCACCCTGTTTTCCTGATACCAGGAGTAGGGCTTGATGAAGAAATTCAGCATATCCAGCTCAGACAGGATGCCCTTGGTCAGCATGGGCCGGTTGTATCCTACCAGCGTTTCTCTGGAGATCAGGTGAATGGATGCCACCGGATTCCTCTTTCGAATCTCTTCGCAGGCCGTCGTTCCTGCAGCGCCGTTGCCGATGATAACGAACCGCTCTTCCTTCTCCGTATGGAAAGAAACCGGATCGACCTGCACTTCTATAAACTGATCCGGCCCCACGCCGCAGACAGGGCAGGATGCCGGAGGCTCGTCGCCTTCAACGATTTCACCACAAACCACACACTTCCAATAGGTTTTGGCGCTTCCCCTTTTTTTCATGTCCAGCACCTTGCCCGCCAGAACGGAGGAGCCGAAGCCGTAGCCGAAATCCCGTGCTTCGCTGAGCTGCGCATCACTGGGCTTGAACCGGACCTTAAGTCCCTGCCCGTACCGCTTCATTTTCAGATGGCCCAGACGCTCCATCACGTTGGGCACCCCCTCTCCGCTCCAGCCGTAGGAACCGAAGGCGGAGGCCAGCTTCCCGCCGTGAACGCCGGGAAAGAGACAGCTGAGCAGATCCCAGATGGGCTTGAGGGCTTCTCCCAGGATCGTGGGCGTGCCGAAAAGCACGCCGTCGGCCAGGTAGATCTCGCCCACCACCTGCCCCGGGTCTGATTCGACCATATCGAAGAGGCGCACATCCAGATCTCCCGCCTCCAGGATCCCGTCCCGAATGGTCTCCGCCAGCAGCTTGGTGTACCCATAAGCCGATACGTAGGGGATGACCACCGTTTTTCTGGGATTGCGGGTGGGGGTGGAGGACCACTGGCGGGTCAGCTCCACCACCTTCATGGGATCATGGGTCAGCACAGGGCCATGGCCGGTACAGATGGTTTCGATCTCCAGGCCCTCGATCTTTTCAATGGCCTTCAGCATAAAGGACTTAAAGGGTCCCAGGATCATGTCATAATAATAGCGGAGGGCCTTCATGTAGTCCTCCTGGCTGGCAATCTGGTCGTTGGTAATGCCGTCGCAGGAATAATGGGCGCCGAAGGAGTCGCAGGTCACCAGAGTCTTGCTCTCGGGAATATAAGTATACATGGTGTCCGGCCAGTGAAGGTTGGGCGCCATGATAAATTGAAGCGTTTTGTCCCCCAGGCTGATGGTGTCGCCCTCTTTAACGGAAATGGCCGTAAAATCACGGTTGACGATCTCCTTCAGGAAATTAATGGCCGTCCCGGTACCGACGATTTTGATCTTTGGATTTTTCTCCAGCAGCCTTTCAATAGCGCCGGTGTGATCCGGCTCCGTATGGGACACCACCAGATAATCGATCTTGCGAATATCGATGATTTCTGCCAGCTTTTCCAGATATTCGTCAAAAAATTTCGCTTTGGTAGCTTCAAAGATCACATTCTTTTCCGAGCCCCTCAGCACGTAGGAATTGTAGGAGGTGCCGAACTCCGTTTCCATGATGATGTCAAACACCCGAAGATCCGGATCCAGGGTTCCCACCCAATATAAATCCTTCTTTAGCTCTTTTGTTTTCATCGCAATTCTCCTTATCGCTGTTCCGCAGGCTTAGGTTTGTATATAAACAAAAAAACATCAATGGAACAGCCCGGCTCCACAGACGCGTCAGGTATATTCGATATCGGATGGCAGCCGCCGGACGGTGCGCGCACAGCGGTTCCGGGGCCGGAAAAGGCAACCGGGCCGGATCTCATCTACATCTTATTATACCGTTTTTATTTTGTCAATTGCATTATACCCATTCAAAACCGCGCCACAACCCGGGTAAAGAGAAAAAAATCACAAAGCCCGAAGCCGGGGAACGGCTGTCCCCAGCTGCCGGGGAATCGCCTGCATTCCGCGGCTGCCGGCATCGGAAAGGGAAGGGAGGATCCTTCCGCCATGACTATCGCAGCCCGGTGTGCTTATATTTTTTCAGTATCCGTTCTGCCCTGCAGGCGGTCTCGTTTGAACGCTTCCACATTTCCCGTTCCTCCTCCGTCAGCTCCGATTCCTTTTTTCGATGGGCCCGGATGGGCTTGGGAAGAAAGAGAAAGTAGAGGAGAGGACTGACAAGAAGGATGTCCAAAACCACCCACAGGAGAAGAGCGAGCAGCACCTGTACCGTACCGCCCAACCTCATGGCCAGGAGGGTAGCGGCTATCAGCCCCGCCATTCCCACCAGAAAGGTGACCATGGATCGTTCCAGTCGTTCCAGCGCCGCTTCCAGCTCCGGATCGTTCCGGTACTCCCTCCGGCCCTTCAGCAGACGGGAGCTCCCCCGAAAGCTGGTCAGGGAAAGGTATACAGCAATTTTCCAATCCTCCCAGTCTCTGCGGCGAGAGGGTGAGGAACGAAAGGCTGTCATTGTCCGTCACCGTCCTTACTGGCTCCTGCCGTCAAAGAGAAGGGGCAGTCTGCGGATCCCCGGATCGCCGATGCGGCTCATCAGGGCTTCGCTGTGAGCCACCAGGAAGTTTTCCCTGCTGTCGGACAGACCCGCCCGATTGAGCTCCAGCCGGACGGCGATACAAATTTCCTCCATCTGCTGCGCCTTCTCGTCGGCATTGGACGGTATATCAGCCATTCGGGCCAACCGCAGCAGCCGCTCCTTCATCTCACCGCCTCCCTCCAGGCCCTCCATTCCCCGAAAAATCCACTTGTAGAATGGGATATATGTTTTTCGAAGCAGGTAAAAGGCGCCTGCCGCCGCCCGGATAAACTCGGCGCCTGACAAGTGAGCCGCGCCGATATCCCCCCGTTTCATGGAACGCTGATAGTTGTACTGGCCGGACTGAGACATGGCCGCCAGCCGGGCGGTCAGCTTTTTCAGGAAGACATCCTTCGGATAGAACTCCAGCAGCCGCTTCCTTATTCCGCTGAACTCTCCGTAAGGATCGACAAACACCTGGCCGTTGACCACGGTCGCCAGACCGGTTTCGGAAGCCAAAAGCCATTCCATGGCATCTTTGGGAATGCCGGGCGTTCCTACATACCGGCGATAGAAATCGCCGGTGGAAAATACGCCACGCCGCCCCGCGCCCTCTCCGGTCATCCGGCTGTCTCCGGCGGGTGCGCTTGCCTCCAGACGAGCGTAGGCCTCCCGCAGGGAATCTCCGATCTCTACGTAAATCCGCTCCGGCAGCCAGATGCAAAAGCCTGCCCGAAAGTCGTGATCCCGGGAGATCGCATCATCGAAGCCAAAGCATTCAGAGCCTTCCCCCACCAGCCCTACCGCCATATATTTCTCGTATTCCGAAAAGTGATCGCGAATCATGGCCCGGCCATGGTTTATGTACAGCTCCCTCGCCATCTCCATGCCGGACGCGGCGGACGCGGCGGACGCGACCGACCCGCCGATCCCGACACCGGCGACCGATCCCGGCGATGGAAGCGGGCAGCCAGTATCATCGGCATCCGCCCGATTTCCCGACATGTTCAGCGCCTTCTGTGCTTTCTCCAGGTTTCGCCTGACCTCGTCATAGGCCTGATTTTCACCATAATGCTCCTTCAGCAGGGCCATAGCCTGCTGAAAACGGCCGATAGCCTCCTGATTTTTTCCGCGGTGATAGCTCAGCTCGCCCAGAGCGTTCAGGGTGGACGCATAGTGAACGTCCCTTGCGCCGGGCTGGCTGAGAAAAATGCTCTCCGCTTTTTTCAGGTTTTCTTCAGCCTTTCCGTATCCGCCGGTCTTCATCTGCCGCATGGCCAGTGTGGTGTAGGTAGTGGCGGTTTCCACCGGATGATCGGGAAGCGCCAAAATGATGGCCAGAGATTTTTCCGCATAGGCCAACGCCTTTTCCGGCTCTGCCAGCAGATCATACGCGTGGCTGATGTTGTTGCAGAGGGCCGCCATCCTGTAATCCGCCCCGAGGCCCTGCTGCCGGTAGATGTCCTCCACCTGCTTATACACCTTCAGGGCCTCTTCCCTGTTCCGCTCCTCCGTGTGCAGGCTGGCCAGATTCATCAGGGTGGTGCCGTGCTGCAGGGTATTTTCCAGCTCCAGCAGCCGGATAGCCTCCAGCGCCAGAGCATACATCGCCCGGCCTTCATCGAAGCGATTAAGCACCCGGTATACGCCGCCCAGCTCATTGCAAACGGCCAGGATGGCCGGAATATCCCGCCGGGTCCTTGCCTCCTCCAGTTGATCGCGCATAAAATGCTCTGCCCGATGGATGTCTCCCTGGCGGAATATGACGTCCAGCTCCTGATAAAAATGCTTAATGTCCATTTTTTTCCCCTTCCCGAGGCTCTTTCAGCCGCTGCTCCGCTTCCTCCAGAGAAGAAAAGCCATATTGCTCGACGGTAAATCGGAGGATTTGTCGCACCAGATTGTCGCCCTCGCGCTGAAGTCGCTCCACATGCCGCAGCAGCAAATGCAGCGTAGTCAAGGAGTAGGTTTTCAGCTCTCCCTCCATATAGGTTTCCACGGAGGTGACTCCCGGCTGATCGGCAGTGGCCGCCAGGGGCCTCCCCCGGCGAGCCAGGCCCGGGAATTCCCCGGCCACCTCTCTATCCCAGCGCAGCAGCTGCGCCAGGATCCGACGGATCAGTCCGGCCTTGTCCTCCGATACGGGAGGAAGTCGGTGCTGCAGATTGGCCCGGTAATATGCCGGATCAGTGGATTCCATCATGTATGCGTACTTTTCCATGACCGGGTTGCGCCCGGCCTTCCCGGCCCGGATCAAATCCTCCCGATAGGCCTCCAGCGTCTCTCCATCCCAGGCAAGGAACTGGCTGCTCCGCATGATTTTAAAGGTAGGGTATTGGTCCTGACAGGCCGCCCGGCCTCCGAGGCCTTCCACCCGCTGAAACATCCCCCACTCCATATCGATAATATCCCGGATGATCCGGCATCGTTCTTCCCTGTTTTCCATCCTGGCCTCCCTCTCGTCTGCCCCTATTGTACCACATCGCACGCAGGTTCTATACCCCGTTTTCCGCGGTTTTTCTGTGAAATCGTCCCGCGCTCCGGCGGCAGGCCGTCCGGCGGTCGGCCTGCGGTCGGTGACGGCGGCCCGCTCGCGCAGACCGGCCGACTGCCCGCTTTGCAGATCATGCTTTTCAAGCTGCCCCATTCCCGGTATAATGGATTTCAAAGGGTAATATTCCCCCGTTACGAGAGAGCGATCCCGGAAAGGTAAAAGGTCCGTTATGCATATCCTCCGCATCCTGAAAAACATTTTTTCTCACCGAGCGCTGTACCTGATCCTGGCGCTTCTCCTTCAGCTGTCGCTGCTTATCGGGCTGTTTATCCGCTTCAGCGCCTATTCCGCATATTTCTACGGTTTCAGCGCCGTTCTCAGCCTGCTGGTGGTGATCCTTATCGTCAATACGGAGATGAACCCCGCTTACAAACTGGCCTGGATCATCCCCATCCTGCTCTTTCCCATCTTCGGCGGGTTGTTCTATCTGTTGTTCGGCCACTACCGGCCCAGCAGGAGCGTCCACCATCGCATGGAAGAGCAGAACCGGGCGTTTTCCCGTCTGATGCACGACGACGCTGCGCTGCGAGACCGGATGGAAAGCCGCTCTCCCTCCGCAGCCTGCCAATCCCGATATATTCAACGGGCCTCCTCTTATCCGGCCGCGCCGGACACAGGCACCGAATACCTGCCCTCCGGAGAAATATTCCACCAGCGACTGCTGAAGGAACTGGCCGGGGCAGAAAAATTTATCTATCTCGAGTTTTTCATCGTTCAGGAAGGCGAGATGTGGAACAGCATTCTGGACATTTTGAAGACGAAGGCACGGGACGGTGTGGATGTCCGGCTCATCTACGACGATGCCGGCTGCCTGTCCACCCTGCCCCACCGATACGATCGAACCCTCCGTCAATTCGGCATCCGCACCCTCGTCTTTAACAGACTGGTGCCGCTGCTGTCCACCTTCCACAACAATCGCGACCATCGAAAAATCGTCTGCATCGATGGCAGGCTCGCCTTTACCGGCGGCGTCAATCTGGCAGACGAGTACATCAATCGGCACCCCAAGTACGGCCACTGGAAGGACAGCGCCATCCTGGTCACCGGCGGCGCAGCCTGGTCTCTGACCCTGATGTTTATCTCTCTGTGGAGCTTTCTGGAAAAGCCGGGGACAGCCCCGCCTCCGACTGTCGCCGGAACCGGAGGACGGGCTTCTCTGGCCGCAGAGGAATGGTTCTCCTCCGTTGCCGTGGAAACGGCAGCCGAGGAAGGGCATGCGCCCGGCATAGAGATGCTGTCCGCCCTGGGGAAGGGCGCGAAAATGACCGGAAAGGGCGCGGGAAAAGCCTTCCCCCTGCCTCCTCCTGTTTCTCCCGGCGCGGTCCAGCCCTTTCCTGACAGCCCCCTGGACGACGAGCCTGTGGGAGAGTCGGTGTACCTGAATATCATTTCCAAGGCGGAAAAGTATGTATACATTACGACCCCCTATCTGGTCATCGGCAGCGAAATGGTGACAGCGCTGTCCAATGCGGCCAAGTCCGGCGTAGACGTCCGGATCCTTACGCCGGGAATCCCGGATAAGCCCTATGTCTATGCCGTTACTCGTTCCTTCTATGCTTCTCTGCTCCGGAGCGGGGTGCGGATCTACGAATATACCCCCGGTTTCATCCACAGCAAGGTCTTCGTTTCCGATGACCGGTTTGGCGTGGTGGGAACCATCAACTGCGACTTTCGCAGCCTGTACCTTCACTTTGAATGCGGTGTCTGGCTCTTTGACGTCCCGGCCATTGCCGATATCCGCAGAGACGTCGAGGAAACGCTCACCCTATGCCGGGAGGTCACGACCGCCGACGGAGAGAAAAATCGTCTCAAAATTATCGGGACCTCTATCCTTCGCTTATTTGCCCCATTGATGTGAGGAACCGGCGCCAACGCGGCTTATCCCTCTGGCCCTGGGCGTACCCCTCCCGATAGCTCTCCTGCAGCTTGGCCCTGTTGGTCTCCCGGCTGCTGACCGGCATCCGATCCGGATAGATCAGCAGGGCTCTCCCCTCGGATTCTAATTGCTCCAGCCGGTCCAGCGTCTCATTGTACTTCCGGTGGCGATCCATCATGGCCTCGATCAGCGCCGGGTATTTCCGATACCACAGCTTCAACAGCGGCATAGCAGACATGGGCTCCTTCCGATATCCTTTTTCCCGGGTCAAAACCACGAAAAAGCGCTCCAGCCCATCCTCCAGTGCTGCGTCCAGAGCAATGCCGCCCCCTAATCCGCCATCCACATATACTCGCCCCCGGTATTCCGTAGGCGGCATAAAAATCGGCATGGAGGAGGACGCCCTGACGATTTTCATCAGGTCGTACAGCTCCCGGACATCCTCCTCGGTGAAATACCGAAGCTTCCCCGTCTCCCGGTCTACCGCCCCGATCCGGATCCGGGCGTTTCCGGTGCGAAATACCTCGAAATCCAGAGGAAGCGCCGCATTGGCAAAGGGAGTTTGTTCATAGATATATTCGGCGTGAAAAAATCCCTTTCCCCTCAGAAAGGTTCCCCAACTGCCGAAGTTGGGATCCTCTACCAGATCGACAAAGGACGCCCGCACCCGCCAGGTGTCCCTGGCCAGGTAGTTGACCGTATGGCTGGCGCCTGCGGAAATCCCCGCCACATAGTCAAAATACATTTTTTCCTCCAGCAGGGTATTGACGATGCCCGCTGTATAGCTGGCCCGCATGCCGCCCCCTTCAAAGATCAGGGCAACATCCCTTATATTCAGTGCCTTGCTTTGGCTTTGCTCTTTTTCTTTATGCAGCCGATCCATGATCTTTTACCTTTCCCCTGCGTTTTCCGTCCGGCCCCTTCCGCCCGCCGCAGGCTTCATGGGTATTGTATCACGATTTTTGCTTTTTTTGAAGCCGGCGCCGGATCTCAGGCGGCGACAGGAAGCAAGGGGCAGCAAGGATCAGACCGGTAAATCCAAACCGGAATATGGCTCTCTATGCGAGGGTATTTGAATTTGAACGGTTTGACTTTATAAGAGAGAAAGATCGATATCGGCGAAACGCATGCAATTGAAAAGAGCTTTCACTTTTAGAGTGAAAGCTCTTAAGGCTCGGTTTCACCGGCTTTAAGGCCGATAAATCTTTTTTGCCTTCTGTTTTTGGTCGGGACGACAGGATTCGAACCTGCGGCCTATTACTCCCGAAGCAATCGCGCTACCAAGCTGCGCCACGTCCCGCCAAGCGACCCTGTTGGAATCGCCTACCAATTCAATTTAATACAAACGACAGCCTTTGTCAAGAAAAATCCCTCCGAAGAGGGATGCAAAGGCAGGTGTCAGGCCGGGTCCACCACATGATATCCCAACCAATAGGTAGCTACCAGACTCGTCACCAGCAGCGTGGTGATGGCATAACCGAAAAGCAGGCCGGTGAGCAGCCTTTTCCAATTGGTGCTTTCATAGGTGGTCCGAAGCTGGATGATGCCGTCCAGCAGCATGGGAATCAGCAGGATCGCCGCATAGCCGGCGGGCAGGTGATACAGCCCATAGGTGCCGGCTGCTATCAGGATTCCCGCCAATTGGCCGGTGCACCTGGCGCAGAGGGGGAATTGCTTCCCCCTCAGAAAAAACGAACGATCCGCCCTGCAGTGGCACCCGAAAAAAATCGGGAGCCATCGGTAGAAGAAAGAGTTCACCGTCAAATTGCCGGATTAATATCCTCCGCCCATGGCGGCTCCCATGATCCCGATTGCAAAGCTGATTACATACAGAACCACGCCCGCAATAACGCCTACCAGCGCACCAACACCGGCAGCCTTAGAAGTCCTGGGTTTGGTGTCCTTCCACACCAGAAACAGAATCAGTCCCGCGATCGGAACGCAGAAGCCCAGCAGGCTCCATGCAAACCCACCATTATCTACTACGGCCGGCTGCATCGGAACATTGGGGTTGGACTGGGCCACACCGCAATGAGGGCACACTACCGCTCTGTCATCAATTTCCTGTGCACAATTCTTGCAATACATCTCTAACCTCCTGACTACAACGCTTGTGATAAAAGAAAAAGGAATCATTCCACTCCAATATATTGAAGCATACCATAGATTCAGAAATCATTCCAGAATAATTTATAAAAATTTTGAAAAAGTGTCGAATCCGGGCTGTTTTGAGTACTTTTATGCGGAATTTCCGATGGCGTCATCCTCCTTTAAACGTTCTCATATCCAATGCGCAGCTCCGCCGTGACCCGCTCGCCTTTTCGATATCCCGAGCCCTCTTTGGGCACCAGGAGATATCCGTTGTGCTCGGCGATGCTCCGATCCAGGCGGCTGTGAGGAAGAGGCCGGCCCCGCAGCACTCCCTGCTCGTCCCGGTAAAGGTACATGGTGAAATAGAAGTCCACCCGGGGATGGGGCGGAACATCCTCCTCCAGAGTAATTCGGATCGTCGTTTCCCTGTGGGGCTGGTTCAGCATCGCCCGAATAGCCGGCACCGCATAGAAATCAAAGGTCATCTCCTCGCCGCCGGGAGGCCCTACCAAGCCGATCACCGGCACTCCGTCTACTACAGCAAAGCACGTCCTTTTCCCGGGCCCGTGCTCCACATCCGAAAAAATCAGTTCCCCGATCCCGGCAATCGCCGGCTGCAAAAGGTCGTGCTGCCCCCGGCCGCTGCCGCCGCTGATCACTATCACATCGGCCGTTGCCGCCGCCCGCAGGAGCTGTGTCCGAAGCTCTGCCGCATCATCCCGGAGAATC
>JBGYKY010000033.1:0-8669 GCA_041836105.1 Bacillota bacterium
CCATCAAGGAGGGGGAAAACCCCAAATACATTCAGGAGAAGCTTCAGAACTTCCTGGCCAAGCATGAGCTTCTGGCCAAGGATGCGGAAAGCGGGGGAGGCAAGAAAAAGGGCAGGAAGGAAAAGGCCGACAAGAAAGAAGCGGCCGGGTGAGGCGCCTAGAGAAAGGAAACGGATGGCTGCGGGAGGAGAAGGACCATCGGAGCGGTCAAGAGAGTGAAGGGGATTTATGGGAAGAAGAAAGAAATCCGGGTCATCGGTCAATAAGGATGCATGGCTGAACACCTATGCAGACATGATTACCCTGGTGCTGGTATTTTTTATCCTGCTGTACTCCATGTCCACCATCAATCAGGAAAAATTCCAGATGCTGGTCAAGGCCTTTACCGCTAATCCCGAGACGCTGGAGCAGATCCGTTTGCTGGAGAGCGAAAACCAGGAGGATGCCGGAAAGCCCGATGCGGAGCAGGGAGGGATCAAAGGAGATCAGCTGGGCAAGGAGGAAGAGCCCATCGACAATCTGGACGCTCTGTACGAATACTTAAAAAAATATGTAGAGGAAAATCAGCTGCAGGATTCCGTCCAGGTAGAGAAAGGCAAGGATCTGGTATACGTCCGCTTTATGTCCACCCTGTTCTTTGAAGCGGACCGGGCCGTGCTGAAGGCAGGGGGGAGAGATATCCTGGACTTTGTGGGACGGGCCCTGGGGGAGATCGAGCCGTACATTAAATTTATCCGCATCGATGGGCATACCGCGGAGGCTCCTCCGGGCACCAGCACGGTGGATGACCGGATCCTCTCTACGGATCGGGCCAATGCGGTTCTGAAATATTTGGAAATCCATTACATCCAGGATCCCGCCAAGCTGTTGGCCGTGGGGTACGGCATGTATCGGCCGGTGGCGCCCAACGATACCGAGGCCAACCGCGCCAAGAACCGGCGAGTGGAAATTTTGGTGGCCAAGGCGGACAGTCTGCAGGATGAGCTGGATAAAATCTACACCCTGGAAGGAACGTCCCCGGAAGAGGGCGCAGGGGAAAACGAGGAAAACGAGGAGTAGCGTAGGATGAGCGAGATCCTTTCCCAGAGTCAGATCGATAGCCTGCTGAGCAGCTTGCTTTCGGGAAATAAGGAGAACGAGCCTGCTGAGCAGCCGGTAGGAAAGAAAATTAAAGATTACGACTTCAGGAGCCCCAAGCTCTTTACGCGCGAGCAGCTGAAGCTATTGTACAGCATCTATGAAAACTTTGCCCGGATCGTCTCCTCCCACGTGACGGGGATGCTTCAGACCTACACCCTGGTAGAGATCGTGGAGGTAGAAGAGCAGCAGTATCACGAGTTCAACAACGCCCTGCCGGATTCGGTGCTGATGGGCATCGTGGACTTCGATATGCAGCAGGAGGGCCAGGGAGAGGACCTGATTCTCATGGATATTTCCAAGGACATCGGATTTTGCACCATTGACCGGCTGTTGGGCGGGACAGGGAAGCCCTTGAAGGAGGATCGGGAGTACACAGAGATCGAAACCGCCATCCTGGAGCACGTCATCCGGGGGGTGGTGGGACTGATGCGGAACGTCTGGGCCGACTATGTGGATGTCGCGCCCAAGCTGATGAAGCTGGAAAGCAACGCCCGAATCCTCCAGGGGATCAGCGCCGATGAAAACGTGGTCATTGTGGTAATGAACATGCTGGTCAATGAGACCCAGGGAAAGATCACCATCTGCATTCCGGCGGTAACCCTGGACACCATTTTCAAAAAGAAAAATGCCCAGAGCAAAAAGAGCGTCCGCCGGGGCGACCTGCTCTCCGAAGCCCAGAGACGGGCGGCCATCATGGAGGAGATCCGCAAGACAGAGCTGGAGATTACCGGGGTCCTGGGGACCGCCCAGGTGCTTTCCCGGGATCTGGTGGAACTGGAGGTGGGTGACATCATCCGACTCAACAAGGACGAACGGGATATGGTGGAGCTGTGCATCGGCGGAACGGCCTGGTTTAAAGGAGAGATGGGCGTCTTCCGAAAGAAGAAGGCCATCTCCATAAAAGAAAAAATTCAGAAAGGAAGCGGACCGGTTTAATGGCAAACAACGAGATACAGGATTTTAACC
The DNA here is from genome assembly GCA_041836105.1 of Bacillota bacterium. Taxonomy (GTDB): domain Bacteria; phylum Bacillota; class Clostridia; order Peptostreptococcales; family Anaerovoracaceae; genus UBA5559. The sequence goes on from JBGYKY010000033.1 coordinate 2,107, forward strand.
TGAACGAGATGGAAAAGGACGTCATCGGAGAGGTGATGAACATCAGTATGGGGTCTGCCGCTACGGCCGTATCCACCATTCTGGACAAAAAGGTCAGCATTACTACGCCGCGCATCGAAACGATGCCGGTGGATGAGTTTGAGTTTTCCTATCTGGAGCCGGTGATCGGCGTTCTCATCAAGTATGTGGAGGGGATCGACGGCACCAACATCCTGCTGATGCGGGAGGATGACCTGAAAAAAATCCTGGGCCATCTGCTGTCCATGGATCCGTCGGAAATGACGGAGCTGGACGAGATCAGCATCAGCGCCATCTGTGAAATCATGAATCAGATGATGGGGTCGGCGGCAAGCGCTCTGGCATCCTTTCTGGGAGAGACGGTCAACATTTCTCCGCCGGAGATCATCGACACCAAAAGCAGGGAGGGTGTTCGTGAGCTGTTCGCCATCAATGGCACCTCCCTGGTCAGCATCAAGTTTGACCTCCAGATCGAAGATCTGGTGGAGAGCGAATTCATCAGCGCCATGGATCCCCGGCTGGCCAAGCGTATCGTGCAGATGTCCATGGGAGCCAGCGATCTGACAGAAGAGGAGGAGGCCCTGGCACCTCTCCGGGGGCTGGAAGCTCTGGACGAATTGCCGGAGCTCCACGCCCCGGACCTGAGCGTTCCGACGGCCTCCGGCGCAGCGGATTCGGGTGCCGTTCCGGCCTCCCTGCCCCCTGAGACGGCAGCACCGAATCCGGCTGCTCCGGCTCCGCAGCCTTACGGCTCACCCGTTGCGGCTGCAGGCCTCGCGGCTCCCGGCCCATCGGCTGCACCGCCCGGGGACAGCGCGCTGCCGGCATACCCCCTCTCGAGGGAGCCGGTGCAGGCCAGAGAATATCGGATGAAGGAGCTGGGAGGCTCTCCCGTCCAGGATATCCTGGCGGATGGCAATCTGGATCTGGTCATGTCGGTGCCCATTCAGATCACGGTAGAGCTGGGAAAGACCCGGAAAAAGATCAAGGATATCGCCGACATGACGGTGGGCAATATCATCGAGCTGGACCGGCAGGCTGGAGATCAGGTGGACGTTATCGCCAACGGGCGGCTCATCGCCCGGGGCGATGTGGTGGTAGTAGACGACAACTACAGCGTGCGCATTACCGAAATCATCAAGAATGTCGGAGCGCCGGAGAGTAAATAGAAGGAAAGAGAGAGGAAGAAGGAAATGGCAAAAATTTTAATTGTGGACGATGCGGCCTTCATGCGGATGATGGTAAAGGACAACTTGAAGAAGGCCGGGTATTCCGAATTTCTGGAAGCCGGCGACGGAGAAAACGCGGTTGCCCAGTATACGGAGCACCGTCCGGACCTTGTTCTGCTGGACATTACCATGCCCATTAAGGACGGTATCCAGGCCCTTCAGGCCATCAAGGAGATCAACCCGGAGGCCAAGGTGGTGATGTGCTCTGCCATGGGGCAGGAAGGCATGGTGGTCGAGGCCATCAAGCTGGGAGCCCTGGACTTTATCGTGAAGCCCTTTAAGCCGGATCGACTGGTTCAGACCGTCCGCACCGTGCTGGGGGAATAGGAAGCGGAGGACGAACTTGTTAGGAGATATCGTGTCCATGGTCCTGGCGCTGCTGGGAACCGGCTGTGTGCTGGTGATGACCTATTATGCCAGCCGATGGTACGCCAGAAGGATGGGGCCGTCCGCATCGGGAAGGCATCTGAAGCTGGTGGATCGGCTGCCCGTGGGGAAATCCGCATCCATCTGCATTATGGAGCTGGGGGGGCGGCAGTATCTGATGGGGATCAGCGAGACAGGCGTCCGGCTGCTGAAGGAGCTGGAGGAGCCCCTGACCGTTCCGGAGGTCGGCGGGGAAAAGGACAGCTTTCACCAGCTGCTGCGGGGCCTGATGGGAAAGAAGGAGTCGTGAACGGTTCATGGAATTTATCGTCAACGGACAAGGATCCGATGCTCTTCGGATCATTATGATCCTCACGATCATCAGCGTAGCTCCCTTTATGCTGCTGATGATGACCTGCTTCACCCGGATCATTATCGTGTTTTCCTTTTTAAGGAACGCTCTGGGGCTGCAGCAATCCCCGCCCAATCAGGTGCTCATCGGGCTGGCGCTGTTCATTTCCTTCTTTATCATGCAGCCGGTGCTGCAGGATATTAACGAAACCGCCCTCCAGCCGTACAACCAGGGAGTCATCGGGACGCAGGAATTTTTGGATCGCGCCGGGGTCCCCTTGAAGGAGTTTATGCTTAAGCAGACCTCCGCCAAGGAAGTAGAGATGTTCAAGGGCTTGTCCCAGGATCCCCGGATCGGGGAAATGGCGCCGGAGGAGCTGCCTCTTCACGTAGTGGTCCCCGCCTTTATCACCAGCGAGCTGAAGCGGGCCTTCCTCATCGGGTTTCTGCTGTTCCTGCCCTTTCTGGTAATCGATCTGATCGTGGCCAGCACCCTGATGTCCATGGGAATGATCATGCTGCCGCCGGTGATGATCTCTCTGCCGTTTAAAATCATGCTTTTTGTGGTGGTAGACGGCTGGGGGCTGCTGATCAGAACGCTGATCATGACATACAACTGAAGGAGCGGAAGCCATGGATACTATTCAACTGACGGAGCTGTTCCGCGATGCCATCATGACAGGGTTTAAGGTAGCCGCTCCCATTCTTATCGTCAGCATCCTGGTGGGACTGGTGATTTCCATCCTTCAGGCGGCAACCTCTATCAATGAACAGACCATGACCTTCGTTCCCAAGCTGGTGGTCATCGGGGTCATCCTGATCATCTTCGGCGGGTGGATGCTGCAGCAGCTGGTGGACTTTGTGGAAAGGGTTTTCCAATTCATCGCAGCGGAAATATAGAGTGATCGGTGCAGGCCATTGTGGAACGATCTGAACAACCTTTACTTTTTTCTTATGATCATGCTTCGGGTAGCGGGAATGATCTTCACCAACCCCATTCTGGGACGGCGAAACATTCCTGCCACCGTGAAGGTGGGGCTGACCATGGGGATCGCCTATGGATCCATGGCCGGGCTACCGGCGCCGGATTTTTCGGCCGCTTCGTCCATTGACCTGACGCTGATGGCCGGAAGGGAGTTCCTCATCGGCTTTGCCCTGGGGCTTGTGATCCAGCTGTTCATGTCGGTGTTTCAGCTGGGCGGCGAGCTGATCGATTTGCAGATGGGCATCAGCATGGCCACCATGTACGATCCGTCCAGCAGCTCTCAGATTTCCATCACGGGCAATCTGAACATCCTGATGTACACCATGCTCTTTTTCATTACCGACAGCCACCTGGCCCTGCTCCGTGTCACGATCAGCTCCTTTGAGGTCGTTCCCATGGGGCTGGAGGCAGTCACAGGACGAATGGCCATCCGGTTTATCGAGGTGTTCGGCTATATCCTGGTGTACGCCCTGCAAGTGGCCCTTCCCTTCATCATCACGGAGATTTTGGTGGAGGTGGCCGTAGCCATCCTGATGCGGTTTGTCCCCAACATCAACGTGTTTGTGGTCAACCTTCAGATCAAGCTGCTGGTAGGGATGTCCGTGATCCTGACCATCGTTCCCGTGCTGGTGCGCTTTATGACCCGGATCAACAGCCTGATGCTGGAAAGCCTGCAGGACATCTTGCGGTATCTGTAACGGCCGTGTGGCGGGAAGGGGGGACCTCCGTTGGCAGAAACCAATAAAACGGAAAAAGCGACTCCCAAAAAACGGAAGGACGAGCGGAAGAAGGGGAATGCCTTTCAAAGCAAGGATCTGGTCAGCGTGGTCGTCATTCTGCTGGGGTTCCTCCTGATCCGGGCGGCGGGGGGAATCCTGATAGAGCAGCTGCGGCTGCTGTATCATCATCAGATGACGGAGGCGTCGGTCCTGACCGGGCTGACGGTTTCCGGGGCCGGACGCCTGATGAGCCGGGCGCTGCTGGTGTTCTTTCTCGCCACAGTGCCCGTGGCCGCCCTTCTTTCTGCCGCCGCCTTCCTGACCGCCGGAGCCCAGACCCGATTCCTGGTGGCCGGAGAGCTGTTGAAGTTTAAGATGAACAGGATCAGCCCGATCCAGGGGTTTAAGCGGATGATTTCCCTCCGATCCCTGATCCAGCTGCTGAAATCCCTCCTCAAGGTGGGACTCATCCTCTACATCATCTTTTCTAGCATAGAGGATCTGATGGTGGTAACCCCCGATCTCCTCGCTACCGATATGGAGGAATCCCTCCGCTTTATGGAGGGTCGGGTGATGGGCCTGGTCTATAAAATCTGCCTGATCTTTATCGGTGTGGCGGTCCTGGACTTCGCCTATGAGAGGTTCGATTACGAAAAGAAGCTGATGATGACCAAGCAGGAAATCAAGGATGAGTACAAGCAGATGGAGGGAGATCCCTTTATCAAGGGAAAGATCAAGGAAAAACAGCGCAAGCTGAGCATGAATCGCATGATCCAGCAGGTTCCCCAGGCCGACGTGGTGGTCCGAAACCCCACGCACTTTGCCGTAGCGCTGAAATATGACCCGGGCGCGGATCCTGCTCCCCGGGTGCTGGCCAAGGGACAGGATCTGGTCGCCCATCGGATCCTGCAGGTGGCCGAGGCCCACGGGCTGCCGGTGATGGAAAACCGGCCTCTGGCGCGGGCCCTCTACGAATCGGTAGAGGTGAACGACTACATTCCCCAGGGGCTTTATCAGATGGCGGCGGAAACCCTGGCCTGGGCTTACGGAATAAAAAACGGGAAAAAGGCTCGCAGACATTGAGCAATGGGAGGTGAGAAGGAATGAAGGTGCTGAAGAACGGCGTGGTGTTGTTTGTGGTGATGATTATTGCTCTGATCATCATTCCTTTGCCTGCCTTTATTCTGGACTTTATGTTCATTCTGAGCATTGCCCTTTCCCTGACCATTCTGCTGACCACGATGTTTATCAGCGGGCCTCTGGACTTCTCCATCTTTCCGTCCATGCTGCTGATTACGACGCTGATGCGCCTGGCCCTCAACATTTCCTCCACCCGGCTGATCCTGTCCAACGGCGGTCAGGCAGGGAAGGTGATCGAAACCTTCGGCACCTTTGTGCTGGGGGGGAACGCTATCGTCGGCTTCATCGTATTTATTATCATCGTAGTGGTACAGTTTATCGTTATCACCAAGGGCGCCGAGCGGATCGCCGAAGTATCCGCCCGGTTCACTCTGGACGCGATGCCCGGGAAGCAAATGGCCATTGACGCCGATCTGAGCTCCGGGTTGATCAACGAGGAGGAGGCCAGAGAGCGGAGAAAGACCGTCCAGCGGGAAGCGGAGTTTTACGGGGCGATGGACGGCGCTACCAAGCTGGTCAAGGGAGATGCCATCGCCTCCATCATTATCGCCATGATCAACCTGATCGCCGGTACCGTCATCGGCATGCTTCAGGGGGGGATGGGATTTGCGCAGGTGCTGACCATCTACTCCATTGCCACGGTGGGAGACGGCTTGGTATCACAGCTGCCGGCCCTGATGATTTCAACGGCCACCGGCATGATCGTGACCCGGGCCGCAGCTGAAGGCAGCCTGAACGAGGATGTCAAGCGGCAGTTCCTTTCCCAGCCCCGGGTGCTGCTGATCGCCGGCATCGGCATCCAGATCATGGCCCTGATCCCCGGCGCGCCGGTGTTGCAGATCAGCCTGCTGGCCATTTCGCTGATGGCCATGGGCATCGTGCTGACACGGGCGAAAAACCGGGAAGAGGAGGCCAGAGAGCAGGCGGAAATGCTGGCGGCCGTATCGGAGGAGACGAGCGAATCCGGCTATTACAGGAATATTGACAACGTATATAGCCTGCTGGGGGTAGAGCCCATTGAGATGGAATTCGGATATTCTCTTCTGCCCCTGGTAGACGAGGCCAGCGGCGGCAGCTTCATCGATCGGATCGTCATCTTCCGGAAGCAGTTCGCTCTGGAAATGGGCGTGGTGGTGCCCACCGTCCGGCTGCGAGACAACGGCCTCATCAATCCCAATCAGTATTTGATCAAGATCAAGGGAGAGGAAGTCGCTCGGGGAGAGGTGCTGGTGGACTACTATCTGGCCCTGGATCCGGGCGGCAGCAGCGGAGAGATCGAAGGCATCGACACTATTGAGCCGGCCTTTGAGATCCCCGGGAAGTGGATCAACGAATCCCAGCGGGAAATGGCCGAGGTGTACGGGTACACGGTGATCGATTCTCTCTCCGTGATCGTTACCCACATGTCGGAAATTATCAAGCGGCACATCCACGAGCTGCTCAGCCGCCAGGATGTCAACGTGCTCCTGCAGAACGTTTCCAAGACCAATCCGGCCATCGTAGAGGATGTGATCCCCCAGGTGGTCAGCGTGTCGGATCTGCAAAAGATTCTCACCAACCTGTTGAGGGAGGGCGTGCCGATCCGGGATATGGAAAGCATTTTGGAAACCCTGGGAGATCAGGGAGCGACCATGAAGGATACGGATATGCTGACGGAATATGCCCGGCAGCGGCTGAAGAGGACCATCACCCGAAAGTATGCCAGCGGAGGGAGCATCAAGGTGCTTTCTTTGGATCAGACTATCGAAAACGCCA
>JBGYKY010000034.1:0-2628 GCA_041836105.1 Bacillota bacterium
AAGTCAACCACTTTGTGCGCCTTTCTTTGTGTTAACGAACAAAAAAAGGTTATTTTGTTGGTTTTCTTGACCAATTTTCTATTGACAAGGCTTTTTCCATCCTCTATAGTGGTACTATACCAAATTCCATATTCTCTGCGATGAAGGGAATAAGCAGGGATAGGGCGTTTCAGAGAGCAGCCGGCAGGTGCGAGGCTGCAGAGTCCCCCTTTGCGTCTCACCCCGGAGCGGAAAACCAGACGAGTGGGTGGCTTCCCGATCAGGAGGCTTACCAAGAAGAGTGGTACCGCGGACGCCATGAACCATGGCCTTCGTCTCTTGCGCGCCGGTACACCGGCGCATAAGCGGCGAGGGCTTCTTTTTTTGCGGGGCTGCAGAAGCAGGGGGAACAGCACGCCGTACCGGTCAGAAATCACGGCGCAGCGCAGAAGCGCGATACAGCAGTGAAAGAAAGGGCAATTGCATGAAAAATCACAAAAGATACAAAGTGGGCTACTTTATGCCTCCCAATCCCAGCTATCAATGGGTGGAAAAGGATCACATCGATAAAGCGCCCATCTGGTGCAGCGTCGATCTCCGGGACGGCAACCAGGCTCTGGTGGTGCCCATGTCACTGGAGCAGAAGCTGGAATACTTTCGTTTTCTGGTCCGGCTGGGCTTCAAGGAAATCGAGGTCGGCTTTCCGGCTGCATCGGAAACGGAATATGCCCTCCTTCGAACCCTGATCGAGTACGATATGATCCCCGAGGATGTCACCATTCAGGTGCTGACCCAATCCCGGGAGCATATCATCGAAAAAACCTTTCAGTCCCTGAAGGGCGTCAGGCGGGCCATCGTCCACCTGTACAACTCCACCTCTCTGGCCCAGCGGGAGCAGGTCTTTCGCATGAGCGAAGACGAGATCGTCGATATTGCCAGGGAGGGGGCACGATCGTTCAATAAATATGCCGCCGCCATGCCGGAAACGGATTTCCGCTTTGAATATTCGCCGGAAAGCTTTACCGGAACGGAGATGGAGTTTGCGCTCCGCATCTGCAACGAGGTGATCGACATTTGGCAGCCCACGCCGGACAAAAAAGTGATCATCAATCTGCCGGCGACCGTGTCCATGTCCATGCCCCACGTGTACGCCACCCAGATCCGCTTCATGAACGATCACCTGCACCGTCGGGACAGCATCCTTCTCTCCCTCCATCCCCACAATGACCGGGGAACGGCGGTGGCCGACGCGGAGCTGGGCCTCCTGGCCGGCGGCGATCGGATCGAGGGGACCCTTTTCGGCAACGGGGAGCGGACGGGAAACGTGGATATTGTCACCCTGGCCATGAATATGTTTTCCCATGGAGTGGCCACCGGATTGGATTTTTCCGATATGCCTGCCGTCGTGGAAACCTATGAACGGTTTACCGACCTGCCGGTCCACCCCCGCCAGCCCTACGGCGGAAGCCTGGTTTTTGCCGCCTTCTCCGGATCTCACCAGGATGCCATCGCCAAGGGCATGAAGTGGCACGAGGACCGGGGGCTGAGCACCTGGAGCGTTCCCTACCTGCCCATTGATCCCCACGATGTAGGGCGGGAATATGATGCCGATGTGATCCGCATCAACAGCCAGTCCGGCAAGGGCGGCGTAGCCTACATTCTGGGACACCACTACGGATACGAGATCCCCAAAGCCATGCGGGAGGAGGTGGGCTATTACATCAAGGATATCTCCGATAAGGGCCGCCGAGAGCTGTCGCCCCAGGAAGTGCTGGAAACTTTTCGGGCGGAATATGTCAACGTATTCGACCCCATCGACATTACCGATATTTCCTTTTCCAAGGATCCCGCCAGCACCAGCAGCCAGGACGTCCGGTTCAATACGGTGGTTACCGCACATATCAACGGCAGCGTATACCACCTGGAGGGCCAGGGCAACGGACGGCTGGATGCGACCCGAAAGGCCCTGATGACCGGCCCCTACCGGATGGACTATGCCTTTGTAACCTACGCGGAGCATGCCATGGAAATTGAGTCGGACTCCACCGCGGTGGCCTACGTGGCCATCGCCGACCGGGACGGCCGAGTCTACTGGGGCGTCGGCACCCACAAGGACATCATCTACGCGTCGGTCAATGCCCTGACCTGCGCCATCAACCGAATGAACCGCATCGTCCCCTTCGCGGAAAAACGAGGAGAATGAGAAATGGGAATGACAATGACACAAAAAATTCTGGCGGCTCATGCCGGGCTGCCGGAGGTAGCGCCGGGCCAGTTAATCCGGGCCAGGCTGGACATGGTGCTGGGCAACGACATTACGTCTCCCGTCGCCATCAATGAGTTCGAAAAGGCCGGCTTTGGCCGGGTCTTTGACAAAAGCCGGATTTCCATGGTCATGGATCACTTTACCCCCAATAAGGACATCAAGGCCGCTGAACAGTGCCGCCAGTGCCGCACCTTTGCCAGAGGCTTCGGTCTGGAGCATTTTTACGATGTGGGATCCATGGGAGTAGAGCATGCACTCCTCCCGGAAAAGGGATTGGTTGCCGCGGGAGACTGCATTATCGGCGCCGACTCCCACACCTGCACCTACGGGGCCCTGGGGGCGTTTTCCACCGGCGTGGGCAGCACGGACATGGCAGCCGGCAT
>JBGYKY010000035.1:0-2811 GCA_041836105.1 Bacillota bacterium
CATTATCTCCCTGCATGCCGGCTCCGGAGGCACCGACGCTCAGGACTGGGCGGAAATGCTGCTCCGGATGTACACCAGATGGGCGGAGGGGAAAAAATACAAGGCCAGCTGTTCTGTGATACTCATGGGGTCAGTTCCTCTGTTTCAGCTTCTCGTTGATGAAATAGTCCAGGTCTCCGTCCATGACGGCCTGTACATTGCCCGTCTCCGCCCCGGTCCGGTGATCCTTGACCATGGTGTAGGGATGAAAGACGTAGGAGCGGATCTGGCTGCCCCAGGTGATCTGGGAAAAGTCGCCCTTCAGCTCCGCCAGGCTGGCCTTATGCTCCCGCTCCTTCAGCTCCGTCAGCTTGGCCACCAGAACCTTCATGGCGGTTTCCCGGTTCTGGTGCTGGGACCGCTCGTTTTGGCAGGAGACGACGATATTGGTCGGCAGGTGCGTGATCCGGATGGCGGAGTCGGTTTTGTTGACGTGCTGTCCGCCTGCGCCGCTGGAGCGGAAGGTGTCGATCCTCAGGTCCGAAGGATCGATTTCCACGGTAATGCTGTCATCGATTTCCGGCATAACGTCCAGCGATGCAAAGGAGGTGTGCCGCCGTCCCGAGGAATCGTAGGGGGAAATCCGCACCAAACGGTGAACTCCCCGCTCGTTCTTCAGGTAGCCATAGGCGTTTTCCCCCTCCACCAGCAGGGTAGCGCTTTTGACGCCTCCCTCGCTGTCCTCCTGGCAGTCCAGCATCCGGACCTTGTATTTTTTCCCCTCCGCCCATCTGGTGTACATCCGGAGCAGCATTTCCGCCCAGTCCTGAGCGTCGGTGCCTCCGGAGCCGGCATGCAGGGAGATAATGGCATTGCTTCCATCGTGCTTCCCGTCCAGCAGCGTTCTGATCCGAAGGGCCTCCAGATTATTTTTATAACCGTCGTAGGCGGACAAAATCTCCGGCACCAGGCTTTCCTCTTCTGCCTCCAGGGCCAGTTCAATGAGGACCTCTACATCCTCCAGCTCCCGCTCCAGGCGCCGGTATTCCTCCACCTTGTTTTCCAGGGCCTTCTTTTCCTTCAGCACCCTCTGGGCTGCCTCGTGATCCTCCCAGAAATTTTCCTGCCGGCTCACTTCCTCTAAGCGTTTGAGCTGATTTTCTATCCCAGCCAGGTCAAAGAGAGTCACCGACTTCCATCAGATTTTTTTTTGCCTCCGACAGCTCGTATCGGATATTGTCCAGTTCCAGCATGCTCTTCCTCCTGTGTGATTTGTATTTCGGCCGGCCTCCCGGGGCTCTGCCCCGAGCCGCGGCCCATCCTATTCCTGCTTCCCGCAGCAATTTTTGTACTTCCTGCCGCTGCCGCAGGGGCAGGGGTCGTTTCTCCCCACCTTGGCCTCGGTACGCCGAACGGTCTCCTGCTTCCGCTCTCTGGGGGGGACCGCCGTCGCAGAAGGGCCGTCCCGAAGCTCCGGGCCCGCCTCGTCATGAAATTCGTCCTTGATGGTGTCCGTCGCCTGCGCCACCTGCTTTCGGGTGACCTCCGTCTGAAGCGTGACGTTATAGCAAAATTTTACCGTGTCCTCTTTAATGGACTGAATCATCAGCTCGAACATATCGAAGCCCTCATTAGCATAAGCCGCCGCCGGATCCTGCTGGCCCACCGCCCGGAGGCCAATACCGCTGCGGAGCTGATCCATGCTGTCGATATGATCCATCCATTTGTTATCCACCACGCGGATCAGGATCATCCGTTCCAGCTCCCTCATTCGATCCGATCCGATTTCCTCCTCCTTGGCTTCATAGAGGCGTTCAAACTCTGCCAGCACATCCTCCCGGAGGGCGTCTCCCGTCAGGCTGTCGATATCCTCCAGCGTGTAGGAAAAGGGCCGGAAAGCGGGGCAGATTTTCCTCAGGCTCGCCAGAAGCCCGTCAAGATCCCATTCCTCAGCGAACCGGGAGCCCACGATCACCGGCGCGATGCACTCCTCGGCCAGCTCCTCCACCATGCTTCGGATGTAGGTCCTCAGGTCTTCCCCCATCAGCACCCGCTTTCGCTCAGTGTAGATGATTTCCCGCTGTTTATTCATGACATTGTCGTACTGGAGCACATATTTCCGGATGGAGAAGTTTCGTCCCTCTACCCGTTTCTGAGCATTTTCAATGGTTCGGGACAGTACTCCCGCCTCGATGGCCTCCTCCTCGCCCACACCCAGCCGCTCCACGAGGGACTGGACCCGTTCGCCGCCAAAGCGCCGCATCAGCTCGTCCTCCAGCGACAGGTAAAACTGAGTGGCTCCCGGATCTCCCTGACGGCCGGCACGGCCCCGAAGCTGATTATCGATACGTCGGGATTCGTGGCGCTCCGAGCCGAGGATGCACAGACCGCCCAGCTCCCGCACCTGCTGCTGCTCGCCGGCCCGCTCCTGCCGGAACTTTTCATGGAGCCGCCGGAACTCCTCCCGGGCGGCCAGCAGCCTTTCATCTTCCGAATAGACAAAGCTGGTGGCAAAGGAAATTTCCTCCTCGGAGAACCCCAGCCGGCTCATCTCCATTTTGGCTTCAAATTCCGGATTTCCCCCCAGGATAATATCCGTACCGCGTCCCGCCATGTTGGTGGCGATGGTCACGGCTCCCAGGCGGCCGGCCTCGGCAACGATTTTCGCTTCCTTTTCGTGCTGCTTGGCATTGAGAACGTTGTGCTTGATGCCCCGCTTCTTTAGCAGGTCGCTGATCAGCTCGGATTTTTCAATAGAAATGGTGCCCACCAGCACCGGCTGCCCCGTAGCGTGGGTGGCGGCAATGGCTTCGGCAAGAGCGCGGAACTTGC
>JBGYKY010000036.1:0-3285 GCA_041836105.1 Bacillota bacterium
CTGATGGTAGCCAACAGCGCCATCCGCAACATGATCCGGGACAGCAAAACTCACCAGATCAATTCGGTCCTGCTGTCGGGACGATCCGAAGGGATGATGCTGATGGATCAAAGCCTGATGAAGCTGACGCTGGATGGGGTCATCACCAGGGAGACCGCTCTGAATTATGCCATGAACAAGGAGCAGCTGGAGCGGCGCTTCACCATAGAGGGAAAAGGCGGAGCATAGAGCGGGCCTAAAACCGGGGCGGTCCCGGGAGCGCATATAACACATCTAACACAAAACCCAATGATCGAAGAAAGGAGCGGATCGGATGAACCCACAGAAATTTACGCAGAAATCCCTGGAAGCTCTCCAGCGGGCGCAGCAGCTGGCCCTGGAGCATGAGAACATGCAGATTGAGCCGGAGCATTTGCTGTTGGCCTTTTTAGAGCAGCAGGACGGACTGATCCCCCGACTGTTCGGCAAGATGGACGTGGATGTGGCGCAGGCCCTGGGCCTGCTGGATCGGATGATCCGCAGGCTGCCGTCGGTCAGCGGGCCGGGTCGGGAGCCGGATAAGATCTACGTGTCGCCCCAGGTAGAGAAGATTTTGCTGGAAGCGGAAAAGCAGGCGAAGGAATTTCGGGATGAATATGTGTCGGCAGAGCACATCCTGCTGGCCTATTTTGAGAAGTCCACCCCGGCGGTGCGGGAATTTTTTCGGACCCTGGGCATCGACAAGGATCGATTCCTCGTCGCTCTGAAGGCGGTGCGCAGCTCGGGCAAGGTGGTTAGCGACAATCCGGAGGCTACCTACGAAGCCCTGGAAAAGTACGGGTATGATCTGGTGGAGCGGGCCAGGCAGCAGAAGCTGGATCCCGTCATCGGGCGAGATCAGGAGATCCGCAGCGTCATCCGGATCCTGTCCCGAAAAACGAAGAATAATCCGGTTCTCATCGGAGAGCCGGGCGTGGGGAAAACGGCCATTGCAGAGGGACTGGCCCTGAGGATCCTCAACGGGGATGTGCCGGAGGGCTTAAAGGATAAAACGGTATTCGTGCTGGACATGGGAGCCCTCATCGCCGGCGCCAAGTTTCGCGGAGAGTTTGAGGAGCGGCTTAAAGCCGTATTGAACGAAGTTCGGCAGAGCGAAGGCCGGATCCTGCTGTTTATCGACGAGCTGCACACCATCGTGGGCGCCGGCAAAGCGGACGGCGCCATGGATGCCGGAAATCTGTTGAAGCCCATGCTGGCCCGGGGAGAGCTGCACTGTATCGGCGCCACAACCCTGGATGAATATCGGCTGTACATCGAAAAGGATCCGGCTCTGGAGCGGCGGTTCCAGCCGGTCCTGGTGGAGGAGCCGTCGGTGGAGGATACGATTTCCATTCTCCGGGGACTCAAGGAGCGGTACGAGGTTTTTCACGGCGTGGCCATTGCGGACAGCGCTCTGATCAGCGCCGCTACGCTGTCTCACCGATATATTTCCGACCGGTTCCTGCCGGATAAGGCCATCGATCTGGTGGATGAGGCCTGCGCCATGATCCGAACAGAGATCGACTCCATGCCGGCGGAGCTGGATGAAGCCCAGCGACGGATTATGCAGATGGAGATCGAAGAAGCGGCGCTGAAGAGGGAAACCGACCGAAGCTCGCAGGAAAATCTGGCCAGGACTCAAAAGGAGCTGGCGGAGATGCGAGAAGCCTTCAACGCCATGAAGGCCAAATGGGAAAACGAAAAGGCAGGGATCATTTCCGTACAGAAAATCAAGGAAGAAATGGAGCGGGTCGGAGGCGAGATCGAAAAGGCGCAGCGGGAGTACGATCTGAACCGGCTGGCCGAGCTGCAGTACGGACGGCTGCCCCAGCTCCAGAAGGAGCTGGCAGAGGCGGAAGAAAAGCTGAGCAAGGAAAGCATGACCCTGCTCCGAGACCGGGTCACCGAGGAAGAAATCGCCAGGATCATCTCCCGGTGGACGGGTATCCCCCTCACCCGGTTGATGGAGGGAGAACGGGAAAAGCTGCTCCACCTGGAGGATATCCTCCATCGGCGGGTGGTGGGGCAGGATGATGCGGTGACTCGGGTGTGCGAGGCCATTATTCGGGCGCGGGCCGGCATTGCCGACCCCAGGAGGCCCATCGGCTCCTTCCTGTTCCTGGGGCCTACCGGGGTGGGGAAAACAGAGCTGGCCAAGGCCTTGGCCGAATACCTGTTTGACGATGAGCAGAACCTGATCCGCATTGACATGAGCGAGTATATGGAGAAGTATTCGGTGTCCCGCCTCATCGGCGCGCCGCCGGGGTATGTGGGCTATGAGGAAGGCGGCCAGCTGACGGAAGCCGTTCGGCGGCGCCCCTACTCGGTTCTTCTCTTTGATGAAGTGGAAAAAGCGCATCACGATGTGTTCAATGTGCTGCTTCAGGTGCTGGACGACGGCCGGATCACCGATTCTCACGGGCGGACTGTGGATTTTAAGAATACCATTATCATCCTGACCTCCAACATAGGCGCCGAGTACCTGCTGGAGGGAATCCGGGAGGACGGAACCATTGATCCCGGGGCGGAGGAGCAGGTCAACGAGATGCTGCGCCGCCATTTCCGGCCGGAATTTCTGAACCGGCTGGATGAAATCGTCCTCTACAGGCCTCTGTCCAAGAAGGAGATTTTCTCCATTATGGATCTATTGATGGAGCGCTTGTCTCAACGGCTGGCGGAGCAGCAACTTTCCGTTCGGCTTACTGATGGAGCCAGGCACCTGATCGCCGATGAAGCCTATGACCCGGTGTACGGCGCAAGGCCGCTGAAGCGGTATCTTCAGAGCAAGCTGGAAACCATGCTGGGGCGAAGGATTATTCAGGGGAGTCTGCCGGAAACCGGAGAGTTTATTGTAGACGCCGAAGGAGAAAGGCTGGTCGTTCGATGAAAAAAAACAGAAAAACGATGTGGCGGTCGGCGACGGTGATCTTCCTTGCCGCTGCACTGCTGCTGGCGCTGCCCCTTTCCACGCACGGGGCGACCCCCTTTACGAATCCCCGGGACATTGTGATCGCTCAGCCGGGGACATCCTATACCACCTCGTCGCCCAACATCAGTATTTATGGAGCCAGCGACTGGGAATTTCCCCTGACCATGAACGGGAAGGCGGTCCCCACCACGGAGCACGGATTCTTTGCGGTCTACCCGTCCCTGACGCCGGGCGTCAACAAATTTGTCTTTGCCAACAACGGGAAGACCAAGACGGTGACCGTTACGTATAACCCGGCCAGCGGCGGAGGCGGCCAGCGGCAGCCCTTCAATGTCAGC
>JBGYKY010000037.1:0-14610 GCA_041836105.1 Bacillota bacterium
CGATATTTCATTTCTTCGGTTATACTATTCATAAGAGAGATACTCCTTTTATGATACTTTTGTTTTTTCGTCGAAACTATTGTATCATGGGTTCTCTCTTTTTTGTTTATTTCTGTAACATATGTCTTATCACATTACAAGAAACCTCTTTTTTCGTTATCGGCGAGAGTATTAAATATACTTGTCCTTAAAATAGGGGTGCTCATACTTGTTCATCGCGAAAGCGAAGGGCCATTGAACCCGATGGAGCAGCCCGGTGATGCGGAAAAAGTGGAACATCAGGTTGGCCAATACGCTGGTAAAGAGCTTTCGGTAACTGGCCTGCTCACCCACTTCTTCAAACAACGGGTACCCCGCGTCCGGCAAGGCTGCAATTTCCGCCGCCAATGCCTCAACGACATCCCGGTCCGCTCCACCGATATAACGCACGTAAATCCGCCGGTCTCTCTCTCTTTCGGCTGCTCCTACCAGAATAAGTTTCTCCAGGCCCTCCAGATCCTCACACGCCGGGTATTCCATTACGCCGGCGACCTCGTATTTCAGTGGAACCGGCTTCAGCACCGCCGACCGGACCCCCATAGCATCGCTTTCTAAAATGGAAGTGCTCTGGAAAACTACATTGGCAACAACGTGCCGGAACCACGCATATACCGTATGGTTACGAACGATCCGGATTCGCTGGTCAAACATCCGATGATCAATGTCCTTCAAGCCTGGGTGAAGCTTAAAAATCAGTTCATATCCCTGATGATGCTTTTCTATAAAGGCGTTCAGGACTTCTATCGTCCGGACATACGCTTCCCCATAAGGGAGGATCATTTCATCCAGCTCTTTCGTTCCACCGATCAAATCCGAGGAGCGTTGACCTTTTTGGGCCATCTCGTAAAACAGTGCGCCTCCTCCATCACAATAAAGGATCCATTTTTTATCCGGATCCAGTCCGTATTCTCGGGCTAGCTCCTCGCGAGAGATTGCTTCCACCTTTGCCAGGCTTTCCTGCAACCGGACGCTACCCACCGTTTTGACCAGTTCTGGGTGAACCCCATGAGCGACCAGATCCGTTCCAAAATATTCCCCCCATGCCACATGAATCATGGTGTTCTTGCAGGAGGGATCCGTGGGGATCAAATAATCCTCCTTCAGACCGTGATATCCGATCTGTTCATTGTGCATGCAAAGAATGCGAAGATCTTTTGAAATTTTCTTAAAAGGCATCACCACCCGCCGATAAGTGATGTCGGAATAGCAGCTGGGGATAATCAAAACATCCGGCTTATGGAATATCGCATGGACGATTGCCTTGTAGTACTGAAAATTCCACTGGTACAGCTTGACCTCGAATCCCTTTCTTTCCAACGCGTCCTTTAATTTGTGGCAACCCCAATACTCTCTTGCAATCAAATCATACAGTATAATCGCCCGCCTTGTTTTCTTCATAACACACCCGTCCAACCATCTCTTTTTTAAAGGGAATGAAGCAAGGCCCACTCACCATTTTCGCTTTTTTTAAAGAGTTCACGATTGTAATGTCGCTCTACGATAGACCAAAATTCCTCTCTGCTATACCCTGTGAATCGGCAAAAATCATCTATCGCTTTCGGATCTAATCGATGATCCCGCTCACGAACCAGCCGTACCGCTTCCTCTCGGTCAATCATCCCATATCGAACAAACCGGCTGGCATAATCTGTAGCGCAGGCATGGCCAAACTTGGGATACTTCATCCAGGCATGCACCAGATATGCATAGCTGTCAACCTGGTCAAAGTTTTCAACACACATGGTGCGATCCCATTCTCCGGCCAAATCCTTAAACCCTCGCCCTTTGGCAAAAACATAGTTGCCATAACTGTTCCACTCCACGAAATAACTTAAATAGATGGGATCCAGCCGCATCAATTCTTCCCGTGCAGGTGCCACAGTCAGATACAATTCTTTTTTTTCAATTCCCTGCGCCAGAAACACCTGCTCCGGAATATCAGAAGCAACTCCATTCAGCAAAATCTCACGGGCCGAATATGTTTCTACTGCATCTGCACCACCATATTCCCAACTGACATTTTCCCCGTACATCAACAATGGGGTATTATATTTCAGCGCCATTTGCAAAGGAAATGTGTAGATAAGTCTATCTATGTACCATGTGGGCTTACCATAGGTTTCAAAGGTCAACCTCATCAGCTTTTTTTGCAGGTTCACATTGGGCTTTAGGGAAATGATTTCACAACCGAATTCTTCTGAAAGGTTTCGAATATTGCTCTTTCCGGCCTCAGTCATGGTGAAATTATCTTCCACAGAAAAGAGAATCGGATTCATTCTCATCTGCTCTTTAAGAACGTGTACCTGATAGTGACTGTCCTTTCCCCCGCTCACCGCAATGGCACAGTCCGGCCCATCGCCATTCATCCCTCTATATTTATCGCAAATCTCCTGTAAAAGCTTCCATCTTGCACCGTAATCCACCGATTTTTTCTTCTGATGCGTCTGACAGGCACTGCAAACACCGTCCCGATCAAAAGTGATGCCCGGTCTGGTGTCAGGCATTACGCATTTCCTGCAATATTGCATATCTCTTCCCTTCTATATTTCCCTTCCTTCTTTTTCGCAAATACCCTCTATCACTGTCATTTTGCCAATTGTCGAGCTTGCTCCCAAACACTCCGGTGCGCCGGATCGGTCTGAAAAAAATAATCTGCCAGAACCTCCGTCAGCTGAAAATCACGTTCATCATCAATGTCCAGTATACCGGTATCAGGAGTCTCATAAATAACCGCTTTTCCATCGAAGACGCGCAAGGGCCCTTCCCGGAGAAGAAAGTCCCTTCGATAAGCGTATACCGATGCATTCATATCATAGCAGGAAGGAGCTTGCTGCCTGGCAACAAAATTGCTCTCTACAACCAATCCAAAGCTCCCATCTTCCTTTTTTGTGACCATATTGAAAAATGGTAGCCGTCGGGATGGCGTGACAGAAAACGCAAGGTCAGCCCAAGGGCTCTCCATCAATACATCCATCACTCCCTGAATGTCCCGGTCTCGTCTCAACGGAGAGGTAAGGTCCAAGTCCACAACGATATCATAGGGGGCCCCGCTCTTGAGATATCCTTTTTCCACCTCCCACAGAGTGTCTCTGATGACCTCAACCTTGGAAACCGTATCTCCGGCCAGATCCGCTTTTCGGGCAACAGGGAAAAACGGTATCCCCGTCTTCTCCGCCTGCTCGAATAAGCGCGCGCTATCCGTATTGATCGCCAGCCCGATATCCGTGATTTCCTTTCCGGCATCCCGATAGAAAAGCCGATACGCTGCTAATGCATAATAGACCATCGGCAAGCCGTTCAGCTCCCGGATATTCTTATTCTTCGCGCCTTTGGAACCGGCCCGGGCGCAAATAGTAAACAATACTCTCATCGTTCTTAGCCCCATCCGCTACAAGCCTCCTTCAAAACCCGTCTTTTCTGATGCGCTTTCCATCCATTTTACCAATCAGCACAAATCATAAAATGTTTTCTTTAACTCAATTCCGCCCCCGTATAGGGTTTTTTTTATGATCTGAAGAATCTCCCGCGAAGTGTCACTCTGCGCCGCATACGGGTTCTCCACCTCCTGCGGGGAGCGGCGCGGCTCCTGCAGCGCCCGGCGGAGGGCGGCACCAATGGCCGCTCGCTCTGGCGGGCAGTTTATCACCGTGCTGGCCTGTAATCTCCCCCTTTGCCGGTCCCCGATATTCACCGTCGGGATTCCGAAAAAAGGGACTTCCGACACACCGCTGGAGGAGTTCCCCACTACCGCCCCTACGTATTGCAACGCGCTGAGGTAGCGGCTCTGGCCCAAAGAGGCAAACAAAGCATATCGGGAGGAGTTTTCCGCGACAAAGCCTGTAATTCTGCGATTAATCTCATCTCCCCCCGCATCGGCATTGGCCTTGGTAAAAATAGCTCTCAGCGGTTCCATATCCTGCAGAGCCGCCAACAGCTCCTCCAACTGGCCCGCAGCAGAAGATGCTTCCAGCGTGACGGGATGGTAGGTCACCAGCACGGTCTGCCTATCGATGGGAAACGAAAGCTGCTTTTCCAGCTCTTCCTGGGAAAGCAGCGGGACACTCCGAATGTTCTCTGCGCCCAGAGCCCCCACGTTGTAAACCCTGTCCGGCGACTCCCCCAACTGGATGATCCTGCGCCGGTAAGGCTCCGCACTGGCAAAATGCAGGTAGCTCATCTTGGTAATGGCGTGGCGAAAGGCCTCATCCACCGCTCCTTCCGTGGTTTCCCCGCCATGAATATGAGCAAGGGGAACCCGGTGGATCGTAGCCGCCATTGCCACCGCCATCAGCTCGTACCGGTCTCCCAACAGGACCACCAGATCCGGGCGGCGATCAAGGAGCAGCCGGCTGAACCCGGCCAAGAGTCCTCCCGCGGAAGCTGCCATTCCATGAGCATCTCCTGCTGACAGATCCATGGGCAGAGCGACATACTCCAGGAACCCGTCCTCCCGGATTTCTGCAACGGTTTCCCCATATTTTTTGCTCAAATGAGCGCCGGTGACCACCAGCAGCAGCTCCAGCCCCTCTTCATCCCGAATCCGCCGGATCAGCGGCTTCAACAATCCATATTCCGCTCTGGTGGCCGTTACGACGCATATTTTTTTCATAGCTCGATCAGTTCATCTTCCTTGAAATCCCGCTTGGCCTCCCGGCCGATCACCTCAAACCATCTGGCTGGGCTAATCCCGGTTCCGGGCCGTTTAACGGCAATATTCTCTTCTGTAAAAACAGTTCCCCTCCGGATTTCCTTGCGGGCGACCAGGCTTTTCCTGGCAACCTCCCGGTTTTTCAGCTCCGATGCGCTGGGGCTCTTGTCCCCGGTCCCCAGCGCCTGCTCCACGTGGCGGACGGCCAGCACTAAGCTTTTCAGCTCTGCCGGGTCCAGGCTGGCTCGGTGATCGGGACCCGCCTGGCTCTTATCCAGCGTAAAATGCTTTTCAATGATGACCGCGCCCATTGCGACAGCGGCTACAGAAGCCTCTACGCCCACGGTGTGATCCGAATATCCCACCGGCAGCCCCGTTTCCCGTCGAAGGGTCTCCATGGCCCGGAGATTGACATCCGCGAAGGGGGTTGGGTACTCGGTGTTGCAGTGGAGCAGCGTAATGGGCCCCGCACCGTTGGCCGTCAGCACTTCCACCGCCCACAGCACCTCCTCCATGGTAGCCATCCCGGTAGACATCACCACCGGCTTCCCGGTTTGGGCAATGCGGATCAAATAGGGAAGGTGCGTGATCTCCCCCGATGGAATTTTCCAGAACGGCATCCCCAGCCCGGATAAAAAATCAATGCTGGGCAGGTCAAAGGGGGTAGAGAGGAACAGAATCCCTCTGCGGCGGCAGTGGGCCTGAATTTCAAGGAAATCCGAAAAGGACAGCTCCAGGGCTTTTACCATTTCCAGCTGACTGCCTTCTCTCCCTGTGGCTTCCATTTGGTAGGCCGCCTTGGCCGCCTTGGCCGAAATCCCCTCTTCTGCGATGAAGGTTTGGAACTTCACGGCATCTGCACCAGCATTTTCGGCTGCGTCCACCATTTTCTTTGCCAGGTCAAGATCTCCGCCGTGATTTACGCCTGCTTCGGCGATGATGAAGACCCGCCCCGTATGTTCTGTCACTCTCTCAGCCCTCTTTTTTCAATTTTTTTGCCGGAATTCCCCCTACCGTCACGTCCCGCTCCATATCCTGAAGCACCACGGGTACCGACCCCAACCAGGCTTTCCTCCTCGGCAACGCACCCCAGGATCTCGTATGCCTCCTCCGGATTTGCTTTGCTGATCTGCCGGATCAGATGGTACGCTTCTTGTGCCAGTCCGCCCGTTCCGAAAAGAAGCAGCGGGGTGCCTTTTTTCTCTTTCACCATAGTCCTCTTCCCAGCAGCAGCTTTTTCATCTCCTCCATGCTCTCAAACTGCCCCATATCCATCCAGGCCTCTTCCCCGATGGGGTAGGTCCCAACCCGGAGTCCGCCTTGGATACATCGCCGGATCAGGTCAGTCATATGGAGAAATTCATTCCTCTCTACTTGCTCTATCACCGAAGGCTCCACTACATATAGGCCGGTATTGACCAGGTAATCGCCCGTAGGCTTTTCCGTCAGCTCCGCTACGCTCCCTTGAGCGCCCAGAGAGAGGACCCCATAAGGAATGGCAAACTGGCGAAGGGAGGCCACAATGGTAATTTGATTCCCGTCCTTTTGGTGTCTGCGGTAAATGTCGCCATAATCAGCATGGACGATAATATCGCAGTTGCTTACAAAAAAGGCCTCTTTGACTCTCCCTCCCAGCAGGCTTAGCGCGCCGCCGGTCCCCAAAGGCCGGTCCTCTTCGATATAGTCGATATGGTAACTTCGCTCCAAATCGTCAAAATAGGCCTTGATCATATTCTTTTTGTAGTTCAGCGCCAAGGTAAAATCGTCACACCCGTACCGAACGAAATCATCGATGATACGCTCCAAAATAGGCTTTTCGCCAATGGGGATCAGGGGCTTGGGGACGATGGCCGTATAGGGCAGCAGCCGCTCCCCTTTGCCGCCGGCCATGATGAGTACTCTCGCTCGGATTTTTTCTCCCACGGGCTCCTCGTCTTCCTCCATCAGGAAAATCTGGAGGATCTCCATGGACTCATTGACCAACGGGATGGCAGCGATTTTTTCTTTTTTCAGGATAGCAACAGCCTTGGCTTTATCATTCTCTGTAACAAAGCGCGGCTCTCTGTTCATCAGTGCGCTGACCGGCTCATCCAAGCCGCCGTTTTTTAGGATCCAGCGCCGCACATCACCATCGCTCACCGCACCGGTCAGCCGATTCGCCCGGGTCACAAAGATGATCTTCCTGGCGGAGCTGTCCAGGATCCGCAGGGCTTCTCGAATATTCAGTTCTTCTGACACAACAAAGGGGGTGGGATTCATTTTGCTCCCGCTATCCTTTCCGTGATTTTATGCTGCCGGTAATGCTTCTGCCTTCTCCGCACACGCCGTCGGCATACTTGCCAGATTGATGTGGCCGGCATTTTCTCGCTGCGCCTACACGTTGTAAAGATCGGCCTTATAGTGCTCCAGATGCTCCCGAAACCACGCAATGGTTTCCGCCAGCCCTGCCTTCAAATCATAGGCAGGCTTCCACCCTGTCAGGCTTTGAAGCTTTTGATTGGAGCCCAACAGTCGGTTTACTTCACTGTTCTCCGGTCGAAGCCGTTCCTCGTCCGCCACGATGGAAGCCTCGGGGCGAATCTGGTCAATCAGCTCCTGGGCCAGCTGGCCAATGGAAATTTCCTGCTGGGTAGCGATATTGATTTCTTCTCCGATGGTATTGTCCGACCCGGCAATGGCCAGGAACCCTCGGACTGTGTCCTTCACATAGTTGAAATCCCGGGTAGGGGACAGGCTGCCCAGCCGGATTTCCTTCTTCCCCGAAAGCAGCTGCGTAATAATGGTCGGGATCACCGCCCGGGCAGACTGACGAGGCCCATAGGTATTAAAGGGCCGAACGATGGTCACCGGCAGATCAAAGCTCCGGTAAAAGCTCTCCGCCAGCCGGTCCGCCCCGATCTTGGTGGCGGAGTAGGGGGATTGGCCCTGGTATGGGTGCCGCTCATCGATAGGCACATACTGTGCCGTCCCGTATACCTCTGAGGTGGAGGTGATCAGCACTCGGGAAAGCCCCCTGTCCCTGGCACCCTGGAGCACGTTCAGGGTCCCCCTGATGTTGGTATCCACATAGGAATCCGGAGAGTGGTAGCTGAAAGGAATGGCGATCAGAGCAGCCAGATGATACACCTCCCGGGCTCCTTCCATGGCAGTCCTTACCCCATTGGGGTCCCGGATGTCGCCGGGAAAAATCTCGACCCCTTTCATCACCTCCCGCGGAAGATGATCCAGCCATCCCCAGCTGTTGAAGGAATTGTAGCAGACAAAAGCTTTCACCTCTCTGCCCGATTCCACCAGGCGCTCCACCAGGTGGCTGCCGATAAACCCGTCGGCGCCGGTCACCAGTATTTTTGTCATGCAGACCTCTTCGTCTTCAGCATCCGCCAGCCCTCTCTCACTTCCTCCACACCCATCAGCAGCAGCAAAGGCAGGTAAACGATCCCCGCAACCCCCACCGACAGCAGCAGGGACAAGAGTCCCGGCAGCTGAAAGGCCTCTGTCAAAAGCAGATTCAGCAAATAAGCCGCCGCCACCGCCGCAAGGGACGCTATGACGATCTTCGCCAGCTTGCGTCCGGATCGGATAGGGGTGATATGGGGATATCGCTTTTTCATCCATAAAAGCAGCAGCACCGTATTAGCCATAGCCGCTGCCGAGGTGGCCAGCGCCAGCCCCCTGTGCTCCATCACCTGGACCAGCATGAGGTTCAATCCAATATTTATTATAACAGAAATCCCGGAACAAACAATGGGCGCGCGGGCATTTTCCATGGAGTAAAAGATTTTGGTCAGCAACTCGTTCAGGGAAAAAAAGCACAGCCCGATGCCGTAAAAGAAAAAGGCGCCGGCGGTCATGGCCGTGGCTTCCGAGTCAAAGGCGCCTCGCTCATAAACCACCTGAACCGCCTGCCGCCCGAAAAGCAGGATACCGAAGGTAAAGGGAATGGTGATGATCCCGGTCAGGCTGACTCCCTTTTCCACCATGGCATTGAACAGCGGGGCATTTTCATGGGTATTGGCCCGCGCCAGCTTGGGATAAATCAGGGTCACCAGCAGAGAAACGGTCAGCCCCGTGATCAGCGTGATCAAAAGCATGCCGTAATTCAAGGCGGATACGCTGCCCTCCGGCAACCGGGAAGCCAGGGCTTTATCCACAAAGCTGTTGATCTGGAGGATATAGCTGCCGATAAACACCGGCACTGCCAAGTGAAGGATCCGTCGGACCGGCTCATTGAGCGCAAAGTTTGGCGTATAAAAAAAACCTTGTCCGCGGGCGCTCAGGGCGATGAAGCACAGGCGCAGCAGCGCGCCCAGCACCACGCCCGCTACCAGCAATCGATGAGAGAAAAAGGCGCTGACCACAATGGCCAGAATAATGGCCGCGTTATAAAAATATCCGGCCACGATCGGTCTTAAATACGCCCCTCGATACTGGAGATACGCGTCGAACACCGACGCCAGGGAGGCAAAGATCACATAGCCAAAGGTGATCCGGAGAAAAAAGGTTGTCAGCGCGGCTGCTTCCGCAGAAAAGCCGGCAGCCAGGATTGATACCATGGGCCGGGCAAGCAGGATTCCCGTCAAAGCCACTCCCGCAGAAATCAAAAGAAGGATGTTCAGGATCTGGCTGGTAAACACATTGGCGGGCCCCTGCCCTTCGGTCTCCCGCACCGTGGAAAATACCGGCATGTACGCAGTGGCCACCGCCGAAAACAGGCCGCCGAACAGGATGGTGGGGATGGCCACCGCCATGACGTAGGAATCCACAATGTACCCGGCTCCGTAAAATCCGGCCATGACGCTCTCCCGTGCCAATCCCATCAGCTTGGAGACAAAGGTCATCAGGATCATGAAAAAAAATGTAAAGGCTGCTTTCCGGCTCATCCGCATTCGGCCCGCTCCCGCTCCTTCTCTTCCTTTTACCGCAATGATTACCGCGGCCGCCCCTATTATACCATCGGCACTCCCTTCTGTCCAGAAAATGGCCTGCCGTCCCGCACGACAAAGCCGGGGCCGGACATGTGTCCGGCCCCGGCGAGGTCTCTTTGCCTCTGCGCCAGGCGCAGATCGGCGAACTAGTTCTTCACGAAGATGACGATATCGTATCCGTCGTACTTGCTGTCAGTGGTCGGCAGCGTAGCATAGAGGTAAGCGGTGTAGCCCCTTCGTACGGATCCGATGTTGGAAACAGCGTACTTGTCGAAGGAGGTTCCGTCCTTCACCAGCTCGTATACTACAGCATTCTTGCTGATGTCGTATACGGTAGCCGTCACTCCGCCAGTCGTGATGCTCAGTGCAGCGCCGCTGTCAGCAGTATCCACCGCCCAAACGGTACCATTGTTCGCAGTAACGGCCGTAGTCTGCTGAGCACCCTTCAGGAAGCCGTCAGCGGTGATCTTCGCGGTCCACAGAACCGGAGTAGTGTTAGTTTGCACGGTGGCGGCGGTATCGCCCTTCACCTGCTTCTTCTCCAGCTTGGCGCCGTCCATCAGGCCGGTGATCTGGATCAGGTTGGCATCTTCGGCAGCATCGTACACACCGGTAGTGGCGTTGATGACGAAGTATACGCTGTCGCTGGCCTTGCCGGCATGCTGGGCATCAACCGTCAAAGCGACCACCTTGTTGTCCTTGACGACGTAATGAACAGCACCCAGAGCCACTCCGGTCTTGATCTTGTCGATGGAGGACAGGGCCACGTTCGTGCCGGCGCCGGCCGGAGAAACGGTGAATACCGTTACGGAGGAGCTGACCACGTAAGAGGAGCCGTCCAGGGTGATGCTGCGAACACCGTTCAGGGTGCCCGCTGCCGCCTGCTGAGACAATACAGCCTCGGAGATCGCACCGTCCTTGTTCAGGGCATATCCTACAATGCTTCCCATCGCAGCTGCGCTCACAACGTTGTTGGCCTTATCGGTCAGCACAAACCTCTTGCTGGCATCGTCAGCAGCGGTATACAGTCGGATTTCGTTAGTTACGCCGGAATCGGAGTACTTCTCAATGACGCCGTACTTGCTGGTGTCAGCGGAGGTTACCTTGTAATCGAATACGTAGCCGTAAGCGTCCAGGTACAGCTCAACGTCCTTGCCCAGATCCTCTGCGTTAAACGTCTTGGGCACGTCGCCGCGCACTCCGGCCTCCGAAGCGGTCTGATAGGTCTTGCCGTTCACCACAAAGTTCTTGTCGGTGGAGCTGTAGGCGGTCACCTTACCGGTCACGACCTCCGTTCCCACGGCCAGCTTCACGATCTTTCCGCTGGTGGAGTTGTTGTCGGTGTAGATATAAACGACGTTGTCCTTCTTGATGTCTTCCAGGCTCTTCACGCCTTCCAGCATGAAGGAGTTGTAGTCGATCTCGCCGTCAGCCTTGGTGAAGTCTACGCCGGCGAATTCCTTGTTGGCAATGTCAGCGATGTCGGCGGCGGCGGCCTTCTTCCCTACGGTTACCTCCCAAGTAGAGATGGAGTACACCTTGTTGATGGTCCTTCCGGAAACGCTTCCGTTGATGACGGTAAGCTGGTCACCATTGAAAGAGTCCACGGTGGCAGCAGTGATTTTCTTTCCATTGCGGAAGGTATCATAGGTTTGTCCCATCATAGCAGCGTTCTTGAAGGAGTAGGTCTTGTCCGCGGCCTTCAGCTCGTCGGTGCTGTCCTTCACTTTGCCCGTCACGTTGGTGGAGTCCACGACGAAAGCCACGATGGAGTCATTCTTGGTGTAAGCAAATCCGTACATGCCGGCATACTTCACCAGGTTGATCTTGGAATCCTGGTTGATATCCAGGGGAGCAGCCTCCTGCTTCTTTGCGCCCAGTCCGGTGTTGAACAGGACGGCCGGTTCGGTGGATCCGGTCAGGGTCAGCTTCTCGGTCTTGCCATCAGCGTTGACGGCAACCTTCTGCACGGTCAGCGCGTTGTAGATGATCTGAGCGGCGTTGGCTCTGTCCACCGTCAGGGTGGCGGCAACGTCTTCATACAGACCGACGTTCTGAGCGACCGTTACATAGTTGGACGGCCAGACGCCTACCAGCTCCGAGGAGTGGTTGACATAACCGATGGCCCGCAAAACCATGGTCATGGCCTCGTTGACGGAGATGGTTCTTCCCGGCATGGCGTTGCCCTGTCCATCGCCCAGCATGATGCCCTTGGACTGGCAGAAGCCGATGTAACCGGCGGCCCATCCGTATCCGGACATATCCTTGAAGGCGGAAGCCGTGTAGCCGGCCAGGGCGCTTTCGGGAATTGCCAGTGCTCTGGTGATCATCGCAGCAAACTCTGCTCTGTTCACGGCCTGCTCAGGCTTGAACGTACCATCCGGGAAACCGGTGATGATCCCCAGATCGTTGTTCACCTGGATCGCGTCTTCATTGGCGTTCTTCGCAATGTCGCTCAGACCGGTGGTCGGAGAGGCGGCAAACGCCATTGAGAAGCTTCCCAGTACCAGCGAGAGCACCAGCACGAATGAAAGGATTTTTCTCATTCTCATTTTGATCCTCCTTATAAGGTGTTTCTGAGGGGAAAGCGGTTAGATTGTTGTGCTTCAAATCATCTTCCCCTCTTCTGACAATTTGAATCTGATAAGGCTATAGAAAATGCTTAGAGAAATCTCCTCACATGTTCCATCATCCGAATTATACATTTCCCGCTGTCCGCCGTCAAGAAAAAGGAGGAAATGTAACATAACTGTAACACATGCAGTCACACACAGGCCCGCAGGGCCGTGCCCGCCAATGGCTGACCGGGGTACGGAACCCGTACCCCGGTCAGCCAACAAAACGTTATGTGAGACTATCCCGCCGGACCGGAGAGGCAATTCCGGCCCGGGCTCAAAGTTTATACGCTTATACGCTCCCTTTCTCGCTGTCCTCATACCAGCCCGGAGGCCCGGGATTCAGGCTGATGTTCACCTGCTTGATCTCCTGATACTCCTCAAAGCCATGGATCCCCAGCTCCCTGCCGAGACCGGACATTTTGTAGCCGCCCCAGGGCGCCTCGTTGAAGGCCGGGTTATAGCAGTTGATCCAGGTGATCCCCGCGCGGATCTCGTTGACTACCCGCAGGGCTCTGGCCCCGTCGGCGGTAAAGACGGCGCCGGCCAGCCCGTAAGGGGTGTCATTGGCCAGAGCGACGGCCTCCTCCTCGGTATCAAAGCCCTGAACCGTCACCACCGGCCCGAAAATTTCCTCTCGGACAATGGTCATGTCGGAGGTGCAGTTGTCAAAGATGGTAGGCTCCACAAAATAACCGCTTCCGCATTCTCCCATGGTGTAGCGCTGTCCGCCGCAGACGCAACGGGCGCCCTCCTCCTTGCCGATCCGGATGTATTCCAGTACGGTGTTCATGTGCTCCTCGGAAACCAGGGGGCCCATATCCGGATTCGCTAACGGATCCCCGATGCGGATGGCCCTGGTCCGCCGCGCCAGCTCCTCCACAAATTTTTCCCTGATGTTGTTCTGCACCAGGATCCTGGAGCCTGCGGAACAAACCTCTCCCTGGTTGAAGAAGATGCCTATCATGGCCCATTCCACCGCTCCGTCGAGGTCAGCGTCCCCGAAGATGATGTTGGGGGACTTCCCTCCCAGCTCCAGGCCGGTCCGCTTCAGGTTGCCCACGGCGGCGGCGGCGATCTCCTGTCCCACCGGCGTGCTTCCGGTGAAGGAGATCATGTCTACTTCCGCGCTTTCCGCCATCTCCCGTCCGGCAACGCCGCCGGAGCCCAGAATCAGATTGGCCGTTCCCGGGGGGATGCCCAGTCCATCCAGGATCTCGAAGAGGATGATGGAGGTCAGCGGGGTCACCGAGCTGGGCTTGAACACGATCGAATTGCCCGCCGCCAGTGCCGGGGCGACCTTCCAGGCCGCCATCAGAAAGGGATAATTCCAAGGGGTAATCTGCGCGCAGACACCAATGGGCTCCCGGACCGTGTAGGAGTGCATCTCTCCAAAGCCCTTATGGACCTGATATACATGGCCCGACGGCTTGGAGATGATCCCCGCGTAGTATCGAAAGCAGTGGACGGCGTCATCCACATCGGCCTGGGCCTCCCTTAACGGCTTTCCGTTGTTCCGGCTTTCCAGATAAGCGATCTCCTCTTTTCTGGCCTCGATGCCGTCCGCAACCCGGAGCATGAAATCCGCCCGCTCCTGAGCGCACAGATCCCGCCACTTTCTGGTCCCGTAAAAGCTCTCCCTGGCCGCCGTGATGGCCCGACGCACATCCTCTCTGGTGCTTTCATGTATGGTGGCGAGCTCCGCCCCGGATGCCGGATTGACCACCTTCCTGCTGATGCCGGAGGTTCCTTTGATCCACTGTCCGTTTATATAATTCATCACCTGCATAACACCTGACCTCGCTTTCGCTGTCCTGCTTTGGACTATGGAAAGCTTAGCACAGCCGCTGCCCGCGTTTCTGTTGTATATACAACATTTTTGCTGATTATCTTGCCATTTTTTTATCACTACCTTGTTTTTGTTGCCGCCAATCCCCTTTCGTGCCCTGCGGCCTCTGCCGGCCGCCTGTCGCCCGGTTCAGCCCCTTCGGCCCTTTTCGGGCCGCCCCTCCCCGGGAAGGGCGAGGATCCGATACCTGCTTTTCCGGTAGTCGATCATCCCTTCCGCCCGCATCGCGTTCAATTCCTTGGAAAGGACGCTCCGATTGACGCACAGGAACTGGGCAAACTGCTCCTGGGTCATGTGGAGATCCACCACCTCGCTGCCTGTTTTTTCCTGAAGGATACTCAGATGGGTCATCACCCGGTCCCGCAGCGTTCTTTTGGAGAGGACGTCTATCTTATACATCAGGCGCACCAGCTCATTGCCCAGCAGCTCGCTGACATTTTCCATAAACCGTTCCCTGGCATCCAGATCCAGCCTCCCGGGCTGCAGCATGTCCCGATAGGGCAAAAACAGCAGGCTGCACTCCGTCCGGGCCAC
>JBGYKY010000038.1:0-7134 GCA_041836105.1 Bacillota bacterium
GGGAGACTGGGAGCATGAGGGATATCAAAAAATTAGCGGTTTTTTTAATCGTTGTTCTGCTGACGGCATCGCTGGCTGCCTGCGGAAACGCCGGCAGCGGTGCCGATACCTCTGACAGTGGGACATCGGCGGCCGCCCGGCTGGAAAGCGGCAATGAAATTGTGGATCTGACAAAGCTGAGCAGCACCATGGCCTATTCGCAGTTGTTTCATATTACGCAGAATTCCGTGGACTATTTGGGGCGGAGCATTTGCCTTAGCGGTGAATGCGTCAGCTTTAAGGATCCGGTCTCGGAGAATCTGTATTATGCCTGTGTTGTCACGGATCAGGAGGCCTGCTGCTCCGCGGGGCTGGAGTTTGTGATGGACGGAGAGCCCGTCGCTCCGGACGGTTATCCGGAGCCGGGAGCGGAGATCACCGTAACGGGAGAGCTTCAATATTACCGGGTAGGGGAGTCCACCTTTTTGCACCTGGTCAACGCCGTGGTGGAATAGAAAGCACAGCGGGTATCCGGCGTCCGGCCGGAAGAAACCGGAGGAGGTATTTTGCCCATGGAAATCAAGCTGATCCGGGGCCCCAGAATGGAACCGGAAACGGTGACCGTTCCGCCGGGGACCACGATCCTGGAGCTACTGAAGGGTCGAACGGAGGATTTGCCCTATCAAATCCTGGCGGCCAGAGTCAACAACAAAACGGAAGCCCTTACTTTTCCGCTGGAGGCGGATGGGACGGTGGAACTGCTGGATATGCGCAATCAGGCAGCCAACCTGATCTACCAGTATTCCCTTTCGCTGATTTACCTGAAAGCCATTTATGATCTGTACGGCAAGGTGGAGGTGATTATCGAGCATTCCTTAAACAAGGGGCTGTTTACCAAAATCGAACTGGGCAGGCCCCTTTCCCGAGAGGATGTGGAGCGGATTGAAGCTCGAATGCGCGAGATCGTAGATTTGGACCTGGCCTTTCAGCTTCACGTAACCGATTATCAGGATGCAAGGGCCCGGCTCCTGTCCGACGGCCAGCGAGAAAAGCTCCGGCTGCTGCAAAAGGTAAAGGATCGGGAAAAAATCCGATTCTACTCCCTGGACGGGACCGTCGATTTTTTCTACGGGCTCATGGTCCCTTCGTCCGGCTATGTCCGTCATTTCCAGCTGCGAAAGTACCGGGGCGGCGTGCTGCTGCGTTTCCCCCACCCCAAGGATCCCGGCACGGTACCTCCCTATGTGGATGAAAAAAAACTGTACGGAGCTTTTTTAGAGGAGTCCCGCTGGGCGGATATTTTGGAGGTCCGGTATGTCAGCGATTTGAACGAGAAAATCCTGAAAGGGGAAGCCAAGGAGCTGATACAGTTGTCGGAGGCGCTCCATGAGAAGAGGATTGCGGAGATCGCCGACATGATCAGCCGGGAGGGCAGGCGGATCGTACTCATTGCAGGACCGTCCTCTTCGGGGAAAACCACCTTTGCGCAGAGACTCTGCATCCAGCTGCGGGTCAACGGCCACAAGCCCCTGTATCTGGGAACGGATGACTACTATGTGGAACGGGAGGACACTCCCCGGGACGAATACGGGGAAATGAATTTCGAGGATCTGGAGGCGATCGATCTGGCGTTGTTCAACCGTCAGCTTAACGATCTGCTGGAAGGAAAGACCGTGGACATCCCTCACTTTGATTTCCTTCGGGGGGTTAAGCTTTTTGGGCGTCGTCCGACTCAGATCCGGGAGGATCAGCCCATTGTCATCGAAGGCATCCATGGGTTGAACCGCCAGCTGACCGCCGATCTGCCGGACGAGGAGAAGTTCCGGATCTACATCAGTCCCTTTACCCAGTTGAACATCGATGAGCATAATCGGATCCCCACCACCGATGCCAGAATGCTTCGGCGAATGGTGCGGGACTACCGTTTTCGAGGGTATTCGGCTCAGCGCACCATTGAGCTGTGGCCAAGGGTCCGCGCCGGTGAGGATAAAAATATTTTTCCCTTCAGCAACGAGGCGGACGTGCTGTTTAATTCAGCGCATATTTACGAGCTGTCCGTGCTGCGCAAGTATGCAGAGCCGCTGCTTTCGGAAATCTCCAGAGATCAGCCCGAATATGCGGAGGCTGCTCGGATGCTGAATTTTATCCGATTCTTTGAGATCATTGAAGACGATTCCCCTATCGTCAACAATTCTATTATTCGGGAATTTATCGGCGGCAGCGTGTTTGTGTAATACGGCGCAATCTGGGAGAAAACCGGTTGACAGCATAGAAGGATACAAATATAATAATAGTAACCGTTATTGTTTTGTTTTGAGGAGCTTTGCTGTGGCCAGGTATTCCCGCCAGAGAGAATTGATACTGGAAGCCCTGACGGCGAACCCCACTCACCCCACCGCGGATTGGATTTACAGTCGCCTGAAGCCGGAGCATCCCGCCCTGAGCATGGGAACGGTGTACCGGAACCTGAATTTTCTGGTGGAGCAGGGCCTGGTTCGCAAGCTTTCCGTTCCGGGAGAGGCCGACCGGTTCGATGCCCAGCCGCCCGGTCACATGCATTTTCACTGCCGCCAGTGCGGACAGCTGTACGATCTGGAGGGAGAGGCGGCCGAAGAGCTTTTGGCATGGGCTCGTCGGCTCCGCGCCGCGGCCGGCCATGAGCTGGAGCCTGCCGGGCTGCTGCTGGAGGGGCGCTGCCGGGCCTGCGCCGAGCCGGAGTCATCCTGATTCCGGGAGGCCCCGCGTATCACGTATATTTAATATGATTCATTAAATATAATCCGTTACTTTTCCTATTGCGCTGTATTGATTATGGAGGTAGAGAGATGAAGGATCTGAAAGGAACAAAAACGTACGACAACCTGATGGAGGCATTTGCCGGGGAATCCATGGCAAGAAACAAGTACACCTACTATGCGTCCGCTGCGAAGAAGGAGGGCTTTGAACAGATTGCCGCCATCTTCCAGGAAACCGCCGACAATGAAAAGGAGCACGCAAAGCTGTGGTTTAAGCTGGCTCACGGCGTCGGCAGCACCGTAGAGAACCTGCTGGATGCCGCACCCGGAGAAAACTATGAGTGGACCGAAATGGATAAGAACATGGCCGCTACCGCCAGGGAAGAAGGCTTCCCGGAGATTGCCGCTCAGATGGAGGGTGTTGCCGCTATCGAAGCCAAGCACGAGGAAAGATACCGAACCCTGGCCGACAACATCAAGGCAAGCAAGGTCTTTGAAAAGGACAGCGTTGTAGAGTGGAAGTGCATCAATTGCGGACACGTATACAGCAGCAAGGACGCCGCCGCGCTATGTCCTGTATGTAAGCATCCTCAGGCCTACTTCGAGGTTCGAGCAACCAATTATTGATCAAATCCCGACATCGGGAATAGCCGCCGCGGTGCGGAAACGCCAAGAGAGCTTCAGGGAGCCCCTGAAGCTCTCTTTTGAGTGGAAAGCCTCCCTTCGCCGGATCGAGATGATGGAATAAGCCGGTAAAGAAACATGTGCGTACAGGTCGAGAGGAAACACTCGGATGCGTGTTAGAGATAAATGGAGAAAACTCTTTGAAACTGCTGCTGTTGGCTCGCCAAAAAGAACAAAATAATCCCCGAATTTTTTCATAAAACCTATTGCATTTGCCCCGCGTATCATATATACTACAAAAGCTTGCTTAAGGCGATGAAGTGGGAAGTTACTGCGCTAACAGAGAATTCCCATGGAGAATTGTCCCCACCCGATGGGGGCGAAGGGATTCGCCGGCTTTTTGCTTTGTGTTCCTTTTTGGGAAACACCCGGAGTCGTGTACACAGTAAGCAGAACCAGGTACACGTTGAAAATCCGGCAGGAGAACCCCTTGTACAGGCATAGCGAAAACGTACAAAAGAATCAGGAGGAAGAAAATGAGCGAACAACAGAAAATCAGAATCAAGCTGAAGGCCTTTGACCACAAGACCCTGGATCAGTCGGTCGCCAGGATCATTGAAGCGGTGAAGAAGACCGGCGCCGTCGTCTCCGGGCCGATCCCGCTGCCCACCGAAAAGGAAGTGGTCACCATCCTGCGGGCGGTGCACAAGTATAAGGACAGCAGAGAGCAGTTCGAGCAGAGAACTCACAAAAGGCTGATCGACATTTCCAACACCACTCCCAAGACCGTGGATGCGCTGACCAAGCTGGATCTCCCCGCGGGCGTGGACATCGAAATCAAATTGTAGTAAGGGGCTCCCCTTAGTATGATTGTCCGAAAGGGCAATCCGCTGTAAGAATTCAGGAGGAAAAATATGAAAACGATCTTAGGAAAGAAAATCGGCATGACCCAGATTTTCACGGAGGCCGGAGAAGTCGTTCCGGTCACCGTTATCGAAGCGGGCCCCGTAGTGGTGACGCAGGTGAAGACAGAGGAAATCGACGGCTATAGCGCCGTTCAGATCGGCTTTGAGGATCAAAAGGCCCATCGGGTCAACAAGCCTATGACCGGCCATTTTAATAAGCACGGCGTCTCCGTAAAGAAGCATTTGGCCGAATTCAGGACCGAGGCGGGGGAAGCATACGAGCCGGGCCAGACCATTACCGTCGCCGACTTTGAGGAGGGCAGGAGACTGGATGTGACCGGCGTCTCCAAAGGAAAGGGGACCCAGGGCAACATCAAGCGCCACGGCCATGCCAGAGGGCCCATGACCCACGGATCCAAGCACAAGAGACTGGCCGGGGCCCTGGCTGCCGGTACCTACCCCTCCCGCGTATTCAAAGGCAACAAGGGGCCGGGAAGAATGGGGAGAGAGACTGTAACGGTGCAGAACGTTGTGCTGGTAAAGATAGTGGAAGACCGCAACCTGATGCTGGTCAGAGGCGCGGTTCCGGGAGGAAAAGGCGGCCTGCTGCGCATCCAGTACGCAGTGAAGGGGCAGGACAAATAGATAGAGCTTCAGAAAGGAGGAAGTAACAAATGGCAAAAGTAACAGTGCTCAATATGGCCGGTCAGGAAGCCGGATCCATTGAACTAAAAGATTCCGTTTTCGGCATCGAACCCAACCAGAATGCGGTGCATGCCGTGGTTAAAAACTATCTGGCCAATCAGAGGCAGGGAACCCAATCAGCCAAGACCAGAGCCGAAGTCCGGGGAGGCGGTAAAAAGCCTTTCCGCCAGAAGGGGACCGGACGTCACAGGCAGGGCAGTTCTACGGATCCCTCTCAGGTAGGTGGCGGAATCGTCTTCGCGCCGAAGCCGAGAGATTATCGGTACAGCGTCCCCAAGAAGCTCCGAAGGCTGGCAATGCTCTCCGCATTGTCCTCCAAGGTGGTGGAAAAGGAAATCATCGTTCTGGATAATCTGGCCTTCGAAGCACCCAAGACCAAGGAAATGATCAAGGTGCTGGAAAATGTCAAGGCCTCCAGGAAGGCCCTGATCGTCATGGCGGAAAAGGACGAGAACGTCATTAAATCCGCAGCCAACATCCCGGGTGTCCGAACGGCGCTGGTCACCACCATGAACGTCTATGAGATTATCAACCACACCAGCTTTATCGTAACCAAGGATGCCATCAACAAAATTGAGGAGGTGTATTCGTAATGAGAACCCCTTACGACGTCATACTGAAGCCGGTTATCACTGAAACCAGCATGGATAACGCTCAGGCTAAGAAATATACATTTAAGGTAGCTACCGACGCCAACAGGACGGAGGTCAAGAAAGCCGTCGAAGAGATCTTCGGCGTTCAGGTGGCCAAGGTGAACATCATGAATGTTCAGGGCAAGGTCAAGAGAATGGGCAAATATGTGGGAAGAACCGCGGCCGGTAAGAAAGCCATCGTGACCCTTACAGCGAAGAGTAAGGAAATCGAATTCTTCCAGGGTCTGTAAGGAGGGACAATCGCTATGGGAATCAGAAAATATAATCCGACCTCTCCCGGATTGAGAGGCATGACGGTTTCTACCTTTGAAGAAATCACCAAGAGTACGCCGGAAAAATCCCTGACTGTGACGCTGAAAAAGCACTCCGGGCGAAACACCAGGGGCAAAATCACCGTCCGCCATCGAGGCGGCGGTATCCGGCCCAAGTACCGGATCATCGACTTTAAACGGACCAAGGACGGGATCCCCGGCAGAGTGGCCGCTATTGAATACGATCCCAACCGAAGCGCCAACATCGCATTGATCGTGTATGCCGACGGCGAAAAGCGGTACATCATCGCTCCCAATAAATTGTTTGTCGGCGACATCATTGAGTCCGGCCCCGATTCCGATATCAAGACCGGAAACGCGCTGCCTCTGGCCAACATTCCCGTGGGTACCGTGATCCACAACATCGAGCTGAAGCCCGGGAAGGGCGCGCAGATGGTCCGGTCTGCCGGAAACGGCGCGCAGCTGATGGCCAAGGAGGGGGATTACGCGCAGGTGCGCCTTCCTTCCGGCGAGGTGCGGAAGGTCCGTATTGAGTGCAGAGCGACCGTCGGAGAAGTCGGAAACGGCGACCACGAAAACATCAAAATCGGCAAAGCGGGGCGAAAGCGGCACATGGGCTTCAGACCCACGGTTCGCGGCTCCGTGATGAACCCCAACGACCATCCCCACGGCGGCGGCGAAGGCCGGACAGGTATCGGACGGGTCAGCCCGGTCACTCCATGGGGCAAGCCTGCGCTGGGTTATAAGACCAGAAAGAAGAACAAGGCTTCCAATAAATATATTGTGAAGAAGAGGAATGAAAAATAGGAAGGAGCATAGATAAATGGGTAGATCACTGAAAAAAGGCCCTTTCGTAAACGCGAAGCTGATCAAAGCCATCGTGGACATGAACGCCGCTAACGAAAAGAAAGTCATCAAGACCTGGTCCAGACCGTCCACCATCTTTCCCCAGATGGTCGGCCACACCATCGCTGTCCACGACGGGAAAAAGCACGTTCCCGTCTACATCACCGAAGACATGGTGGGGCATCGGCTGGGAGAGTTTGCTCCGACCCGGAACTACCGGGGTCACGCTGCCGACAAGTCGTCGAAAGTGAAGAAAAGGTAAGAAAGGAGATCAGATAAAATGGAAGCAAAAGCAATTGCAAAATATGTTCGGATGTCTCCTATCAAGCTGAAGCCGGTGACGGATCTGGTCCGGGGAAAGGACCTGAAGGAAGCGCTGACCATTCTGAAGTTTACGCCCGGAAAGGGTTCCGAA
>JBGYKY010000039.1:0-3358 GCA_041836105.1 Bacillota bacterium
ATTACATCTCATCATCACATCTCATCATCACATCTCATCGTTAATATATCATCCTATATCGTTTTATCTCCTTGCTTATTCATCATCGCTATTCATCTCTGTAAGGGCGGAGCCGTCTCAACACCAAGAACGGCAGGTGCAATAATTTGCGGATTTTATCCTTTCCCCCTTGTATTCTGTTTGATTTGTGGTATCCTGAATTTCAGACCATATTTTCAGGCCCGGTTCCGGGCGGATTACAGGCTCTGAGACCTGTCAGAGAGGGGTGTATACCAGCGTTGAACAACAAACTGAAATTGCACGGATTTAATAACTTAACAAAGACGTTAAGCTTTAATCTCTACGATATCAGCTACACCAAAACCATTGATGATCGAAAAGCGTACATTGAGTATATCGACGAAGAATACAATGCGCCAAAGCTAACGAAGATCCTGGAAAGGGTAACCTCCATTATCGGGGCTAAAATCCTGAACACAGCTGTCCAAGACTACGAGCCTCAGGGAGCCAGCGTGACCATTCTGATCTGCGAGGAAAGCGACCCGCCTGAATCGGAGGCGCATGCACTTGAGCCCTGCCGTCCCTGTGTGGTGGGACACCTGGATAAGAGCCATATTACGGTTCACACGTACCCGGAATATCACCCCGACAACGGCGTTTGCACGTTTCGGGCGGACATTGACGTGTCTACCTGCGGGGAGATTTCCCCGCTGATGGCGCTCAACTTTCTGATCGACAGCTTTGACGCCGACATCATGACCATAGATTACAAGGTCCGGGGCTTCACCCGGGATCACACGGGGCAGAAGCTGTTCATCGATCACGACATTTCCTCCATCCAGGATTATATCCAGCGGGAATTCCTGGAGATTTATCAGATGATCGATGTCAACGTGTACCAGGAAAACATTTTTCATACCAAGTGCAGGGTCCGGGATTTTCACCTGAATACGTATCTCTTTAATCTGAGATCCGAAGAATTGGACGATGCCGAAGCGGCAAAAATTTCCGGTCGCTTGAAGAAAGAAATCGATGAAATTTTCTACGGCACCAATCTCCCGGATATATCCCAAGCAGTTTAACGGAAGGAGGATGCCTATGCTGACAAAGGTAAGTGATATCTGGTATTCGGAATACTATGAGCACGACGTGAAATTCTCCACGGAGCTGACAGCCGTTCTTCACCAGGAGCAAACCCCCTTTCAGCTTCTGCAGATGCTCCGAAGCGATACCTTCGGTACATTTATGACGTTGGACGGCTACATCCAGGTCACGGAGATGGACGAGTTCATCTACCACGACATGATCTGCCACCCGGCCATGGCGGTAAACCCGGATATCCGGCGAGTGTTGATCATCGGCGGCGGCGATGGGGGAACGGCGCGGGAGGTTGCCCGGTATCCCGGCGTTCGACAAATTGACATGGTAGAAATTGACAGAGCGGTGGTAGACGCCTGTATCCGATACCTTCCCTCTACCGCTTCGGTGCTGACAGCGGGCGCGGAGCCCCGGCTGAATTTGACGATCGGGGATGGCCTGGCCTATGTTCGGGAGGCGCCGGATGACTCCTACGATCTGATTCTGGTGGATTCCACCGACCCCTTCGGCCCCGGCGAGGATCTATTTACCGTTGAGTTTTACAAAAGCTGCAGCCGAATCCTCAGCGGCGACGGCATCCTCATTAACCAGCATGAAGGAGGCTTTTACGAAGGCGATGTCCTCCAGATGAAAAAAGCCCACAGCAAAATCAGTGAGGTATTTCCCATTGCCCGCGTCTACGGCTTTCATATTCCCACCTACGCTTCCGGCTTCTGGTACTTTGGGTTTGCTTCCAAAAAACTGGATCCCCTGAAGGACCTGAAAGAGGAGGCCTGGCGCCGGATTGGTCTGGATACCCGCTATTACAATACGGACATTCATCGGGCGGCCTTCGCCCTGCCCACTTATGTTCGGCGGATCCTGAAATCCGCTATTTCAACAGTAGAGTAAGCATCATGCGTTAAGTGTCATAGGATGGGATGTTGCCTATGAACGAAGAATTTCGATTCGCGTTGTGCTGCTGCGTCCGCTACTACATAAAGGAGCTGGGATACTCCCTTCTTTGGTGTAGTGCTACGGAAAGGAGTTTTTCATGGAACGGCATTCTCACGTTACCCGTTTGATCCTGATGGGGCTGTTTATCGCTCTCGAGATCATCCTCACCCGCTTTCTCTCCATCAACACGCCGATCCTCCGCATCGGCTTCGGGTTTCTTCCCATCGCTATGCTGGCCATCCTGTATGGCCCGATTTGGGCTGCAGCAGCCTATGCCATCGGCGATCTGATCGGCATCGCCCTCTTTCCCAGCGGGCCTTTTTTCCCTGGGTTTACCCTGAGCGCCGCTTTAACCGGGCTGGTCTACGGGTGGCTCCTCTACCAAAAGCCGATTACCTGGAAGCGGGCCTTGCCGGCAGCAGCCGTCGTTTGCCTGGGAATCAACCTGATCCTGGACACCTTCTGGCTGTACCTGCTCATGGATAAGGCTGTCATCGGGATGCTCCCGGCCCGCCTGCTGAAGGCATCGGTCATGCTGCCTGTCCAGACCGCTACCATTCCCCTTCTCTGGAATCGCTCTCTTAAAAAGGTGCTCCGCCCAGAGCGCTGACCACGGCCGAGGCTCCGTGAAACGCGAAAAACGCGGCTACTCCACGATTTCATACATGGAGGCCGCGTCTTCTTTTCTGACGGATTCCGTGAGCTGCAGCACTCGAACCCGCACCTGCCCGGTTCCAAAGCGGATCTCGATCAGATCCCCGATCTTGACTTCGGCACCGGCCTTCGCCGGCTTGCCGTTAATGGAGACCCTCTCCCGGTCACAGGCCTCCTTCGCTATTGCCCGGCGCTTGATCAGCCGGGAATTTTTCAAAAATTTATCGATTCGCACGGAACCCCTTCCTTTCGAGCGCTCCGGATCTTTTCGAGGCGCCTGCTGGGCGGGCGGCACCCGAAAAAAAGCGGGACAACCTCGGTTGCCCCGCTTGCTTCCGCTTTATTTATTGACCGCGTCCTTCAGGGCCTTACCTGCCTTAAAAACAGGCGCCTTGGCGGCTGCAATCTTGATTACTTCGCCCGGTTTTCTGGGGTTTCTTCCCTGTCTTGCTTTTCTCTGACGGGTTTCGAAGGTGCCGAATCCGATCAGTTGAACCTTTTCTTCTTTGACCAGCGCTTCCTCAACGCTTGCAACGAATGCATTAACGGCGAGCTCGGCGTCCTTTTTAGTGAAGCCGGTTTTCTCTGCTACGCTGGTAATCAGTTCTGCTTTATTCATGAATAAAACCTCCTCAAATGAAATTAAGAATAAAAACTCGGGCACGTCATA
>JBGYKY010000040.1:0-3393 GCA_041836105.1 Bacillota bacterium
GGGAGGAAAGGTGCTGCAGGGCGCCCGGGTTCTGGCGACGGACCTGCGGGCCGGAGCGGCGCTGGTACTGGCCGGCCTCATGGCTGAGGGCGTCACCGAAATCTCTGAAATCTATCACATCGAGCGCGGATATGAAAAGTTTCTCGCCAAGTTCCGGGGGCTGGGGGCGACCATCCTTCGGGTCGAGGACTGAGCCGGGTCCGGCGTGGCAGCGCCGGGAGAAAGGCAGCAGCGCCGCCGGAAATGCAGCGAAAGGCGGACGGCCTGCCGGGCGGCGGCAAGAAAAAGCGGCAGAGTGAGCCCATCCCGGGCTCCGGAAAGGGAGTACGAGCATGGAAAAGAAAAAAATGAGCGTGGAGACGGCTTGTGTACACGGTACCTATCGGGCGAAAAGCGGCGAGCCGCAGCATCTGCCCATTTCACAGAATACCACTTACCGCTACTACAATGCCAAGGATGTAGCGGATCTGTTTAATTTGGAAAGCGCCGGTTTTATGTACAGCCGCCTGGGCAACCCCACCCTGCATGCCCTGGAGGAGAAGATGGCGTTGCTGGAGGGCGGCACGGCAGGCGTATCGGCCTCCTCCGGCCAGAGCGCCACACTGATGACCCTGTTGAACATATGCAAGGCAGGGGATCACGTACTGTCTTCGGCCAGCATTTACGGCGGGACCTATAATCTGTTGAGCGTTACCATGAAAAAAATGGGGATCGCTGTGACCTTTATCGATCAAAGCGCTGATATAGATGCAATCGTGGCTCAAGGGCGCCCGGAGACCAGAGCGATTTTTGCGGAAAGCCTGGCCAATCCGGCTTTGGCTGTCTTAGACTTTGAAAAATTTTCCAAGGCGGCCAATGCGCTGGGAGTCCCCCTGATCATCGATAATACGCTGGCCACTCCCGCTCTCTGCAGGCCTATCGAGCACGGTGCAGATATTGTGATTCAGTCTATGACCAAGTATGCGGACGGTCATGGCAGCTGTGTGGGCGGCATGGTAGTGGAAGCGGGACGCTTTGACTGGGCCCGGGACGGCAAATATCCGGAGATGACGGAACCGGATCCCAGCTATCATGGCCTGCGGTTTTACGAGACCTTTGGCGGCGCAGCCTTTGCCCTCAAGCTTCGGGCCCAGATGCTCCGGGATATGGGCGCTACTATGGCTCCCATGAACGCCTATCTGATCCACCAGGGCCTGCAGACCCTGCACCTGCGCATGGAGCGCCACAGCCAGAACGCCTTGGCGCTGGCCGGGTTCCTGCAAAAACACCCCCAGGTGGAATGGATCACCTATCCGGGCCTTGCAGGGGATGATAACTATGCGCTGGCTGCTAAATATCTGCCCAGGGGAGCCAGCGGTGTGCTGTGCTTTGGGGTAAAGGGAGGCAGAGAGGCCGGAGAAAGGTTTCTGGAGAATCTGGAGCTGTCCAGTATCGTGGTTCACGTGGGAGACGTTCGGACCAGCGTTCTGCACCCGGCCAGCACCACTCATCGTCAGTTATCCGATGCAGAACAGCTGAAAGCGGGAATCAGGCCGGAAATGATCCGGGTTTCCGTGGGCATCGAAGGCATTGACGACATTTTGGCCGATTTCGACCAGGCGCTGAAAAAGCTGTAATACAAAAAACAGGAGGGAAGCCATATGCCCATCATCATTCCCAACGAGCTGCCGGCCTTTGATGTGCTCCAGGGGGAGAACATCTTTGCCATGAGCAAAGCCCGGGCCGTGACGCAGGATATTCGTCCCCTGAAGATCCTCGTTGTTAACCTGATGCCCACCAAAATCTCTACGGAAACGCAGCTTGCCCGGGTGCTGGCCAACTCTCCCCTTCAGGTAGAGCTGACGCTGCTCTTTATGAACAGCCATGAATCAAAAAATACGGATCGGTCTCATCTGGATACCTTTTACAGCACCTTTGAAGATGTCAAGCATCAGAAGTTTGACGGGATGATCCTGACGGGCGCGCCGATCGAAACCCTGCCCTTTGAGGAGGTGGACTATTGGGCAGAGCTTTGTCAGCTGATGGAGTTCTCCAAAACCAACGTATACAGCAGCGTGCATATTTGCTGGGGGGCGCAGGCTGCGTTGTACTATCACTACGGGATCAATAAGTACCCCACGGAAAAAAAGGTCTTCGGCGTCTTCGAGCATCGAGTGACCAGGGGGCACAATCCTTTGGTGCGCGGCTTTGATGAGGTGTTTTTAGCTCCCCATTCCCGTCATACCACCATACGAAAGAGCGAAGTAATGGCGGAGCCGGAGCTGCGGATCCTGGCCGAATCGGATCAGGCGGGAGTGCATATCATCGCAACGGAAAACGGGCGTCAGATTTTCATTTTGGGGCATCAGGAGTATGATAAGGAAACATTGGCCGCCGAATATTTCCGCGACGTCAACAAGGGGATCGACATCAATATTCCCTGCAATTACTTTGTAGATGACGATCCGGAAAAGGAAATCCTATTCCGATGGCGGGGACACGCCAGCCTGCTGTTTTCCAATTGGCTGAATTACTACGTATATCAGGAAACCCCATTTGATCTCGAAGCTCTTCGCTCAGAATGACATCGGCCGCCGGTCCCCGAGGGGATCCGGCGGCCTGTTTTCTGCTGCATCATGGCAGCATCCGGTCCGGATCCCGGAGAGGATTCCGAGCCTCGGCGGCGGCGCTGTCTGCAAGGGAGTCTCCATCGTCTTTAATGGAGATGGCGCCTACGGTAAGGGCGCCGACGGCAATCAGCTTGACAAAGCGCTTGGCCCCCGCTTTGATGCGGCGGGGATTCCGATGTCGGATCCCTCCGGTAATTTCTTTTCCGCTACCAACCACCAGCCGCACATTTCTGGTGACGTTATCGATGACCTGTTTGCCGGTGTCCCTGAGGTCATCGCTTCCTTCCCGGACCTGCCGGGGATGCTTTCCCAGGGTACCGGTGATCACGTTTCCCGCACCGCTGATCAGTTTTCCGGCCATAGCTCCGGTCAGGATAGCCGAATCTACGATGCTTTCCCCGATGTCATCCACCAGCTTCACCCTGGCGACCTTCCCAACAACGGAAAGGGCGCCGCCGATGATGCCGCCTACCACTGCGCCTGCTAGTATACCTGTTTTCTTTATCTGGTTCATACGCTGCCTTTCCTGCAAAATC
Source organism: Bacillota bacterium (assembly GCA_041836105.1). Classification (GTDB taxonomy): domain Bacteria; phylum Bacillota; class Clostridia; order Peptostreptococcales; family Anaerovoracaceae; genus UBA5559. The sequence goes on from JBGYKY010000040.1 coordinate 3,146, forward strand.
CTTTCTGCAATGCTTTTTCTATGTTCTGCCTGCTGCCCAGCTTTGCTCTGCGGTGCGGGACCGGATCGCATCGATCCCTTTTCCGTATTCCGCGTCCCATCCTGGATCCGAATACCTTCATGATACAATTTGCTTTGACAAATGGCAAGTCCCTGTTATATAATGATGTGCGTATACACGAATAGGCGCACGGCAGATGCGCGCCGTGTACCCGGATATATGCGTCCATAGCTCAGCTGGATAGAGTA
>JBGYKY010000041.1:0-3694 GCA_041836105.1 Bacillota bacterium
ACTTCATTCGGGCATAGCTGTTGTCGATCAACACTTCCAGGAAGTACGCCGCCAGGCAGACCACCACGCCGAGGGCGATGGAGAGGGGCGTTCCGTTGACAAAGAACAGGAAAACAAATCCCAGAAGGAATACGTTTTCATACCAGTGCGCTACCTCGATCATGGCCAGGGTCCTGCCGGAGAATTCCGTGGTCAGGCCCTTGACCAGCTCCTGGTGCGCGTGGTGGGACATGCTCAGATCAAAGGGTGATTTTCTGAATTTGATCGTCAGAATGAACATGTATCCGAAGAAGATCCCGATCAGATAGAGCAGCGGCATGGTGCCGAAGGTCAGGATATCCGAGACGCGGAAGCTTCCGGTAAACAGATAGAATCCGACGGCGGTCATCAGGACCATGGGCTCGTACGCCATTATTTGCAGCAGCTCCCGCTCCGCGCCGATCTGGGCGTAGGGAGAGTTGGAGGAAAAGGCGGCCACGATCAGGAACACGCTGGCCAGGGTCAGGGAAAAGATGATCAGCAGCAGGTCACCGCCGGCAAAGAAGAACCCGCCGGTGATAATGATGAAGATCAGGAAGCACATGACATAGAAATCCTGCACCTTATTGACCGTTAACGCCTCCTTTTCCATCAGCTTCAGCACATCGTAGAAGGGCTGGAGCAGCGGAGGCCCGACGCGGCCCTGCATTCTGCCGCTGACGATGCGGTCCAGACCGGCCAAAATCCCTCCCACCAGGGGGGCCAGGATCAGGTATGCAGCTACACTAATAATCGTAATCGTTCCTTCCATTACAGCACACCTCCCAACATGATCGCCATGACGGCCAGGATGACCACCGCCGAGGCGATGCCGCCGATCCGGCACATCTTTCCTTCGCCGAAATATTCCTCCATGTACCAGTTCTTCAGCGAAACCTCCCTGGGCTGCTGATAGGAATCGGTGAATCGGAGATCATCGCCCGTGTTGGCGCCGGCCAGATAAATAGGCACGATCCTTTTGCCGGTCCGTCCAAAGAACAGGATGGGCAGCAGCACCACCAGCGCCAGCATGGCGGTCATGATAAACATATTGCCCGACAGCAGGGTGGAGGGGTCAAATTCCATGAACACATTCGTCAGGTAGGGCACCAGCATCGTGCTGGAGATAATGGGGAAAACCATGATCGCCACCACCGTCATCACGGTCAGGGTGCCCAAAACGATCCATTCCTCCCGATGAACGTGGCTTTGAATGTTGTCCCGCTTGGCCATGATAGCAGTCATCTTCCCCAGCCATTTGGTCCAGTAGAACGCAGTAGCTGCGCTGCCAAAGCAAATGATGGCCACCAGCAGGACGTTTCCGGAGTCGATGAAGGCGGTCATGGCCGCCCACTTGGACACCAGCATGCCCAGGGGCGCCAGGAACATCCCGGCAATACCGACGATCATAAAGGCTGCCAGACGGGGCAGTCTGCCGAAGAGCCCGTCCATATCTTCGATATCCCGGCTGCCAATGTTGTGCTCGGCGGTGCCAACGCAGAGGAAGAGCAGGGATTTGGTGATTGCGTGGAAGATGACCAAAAGGATGGCCGCCCAAACTGCCGCATAGTTACCGATGCCGGCACAGGCCACGATCAGACCCAGATTGGCCACGGTGGAATAGGCCAGCACCCGCTTGGCATTGCTTTGGGAAATGGCGGCGAAGGAGGCGAACAGGAAGGTGATCCCGCCCACCATCATGGTCATGACACCGGCCATGTTCCAGCCCAGGACCGGTGACAGCTTGATAATCAGAAAGACGCCAGCCTTAACCATGGTGGAGGAATGGAGCAGGGCCGAAGTAGGCGTCGGAGCGACCATGGCGCCCAGCAGCCAGCTGCTGAAGGGCATCTGAGCCGCTTTGGTAATGCCGGCAAAGGCCAGCAGCGCCGCCGGCAGCACCACATTGCCCCAGCCCATGGAGCCCATAAAGATCATGGTATCCAGCTCCAGCGTTTCGTAGTAGGTGCCCAGAACGACGATGGCCAGAACGAAGGCCAGCCCGCCCATCAGATTGAAGATCAGCGCGCGGAAGGAGTTGTTGACGGCTTCCGGCGTTTTGGTATACCCGATCAGGAAGAAGGAGCAAAGCGTTGTGATTTCCCAGAAGAAATACATCCATACCAGGTTATTGGACACAACGATCCCAAACATGGCGGACAGAAAAAGAAACAGCAGGAAGAAAAACCAGGGTCTTCTGTCCTTTTCCCCGTGATGGTGATGCTGAAAGTCCTTCATGTAGGGCAAGGCGTAGACACAAATCAGGCTTCCGATGATCCCGATGATGAGAACCATCACAACGGATAAGCGGTCGATGTACAGGTTATTGGCCACGTGCACGTGATGACCTGCGGTCAGCTCAAAGCCGATCATAATCGGCGCCTGGATCGCCGCAAGCACTGACGCCAGGTATTTCTTGTGCTTAATACCCAGTGCAATGATCACGATGGCGAGACATACTTCAATACCCATCATCAGGTAGTTCAGCACCTCGCTGTGGAAGTCGAAAAACTCGCTCCCCACACCGTAATACTGTACCGCAACGGCAATGGAGCCCGCGCCGATGATCACGGCAGCCAGGCGGACCAGTATGTCGCGGACCGCGTCAGTCTTGAGAACCAGCAGAGCAACAGCGACAACTAGCGGAAAGACGATTAGAAAAAAAATAGTGCCCATTGAATCCTCCTAAGTATTTCAGTATTAGGCTCAACAGCCCAAGGTTATTATATCATTTGTTAATAAAAAGACAACACTTTTGTATAAAATGTACAGGAAAAAACAAATAAAAAAGCGCTGAAATTCCGGGCTTTTGAGCCGTTCCTCCCAGCGCTTCATTGTCAGAATATTGTCTATATTTCCGTGTGCGCTTGCCGCCTACTTTTTCGGCTCTACTTTTCTGGACAGGGCGAAGAAAAACACGCAGAGAACGGCGACGCTTACCGTCAATACGGTCAGGGCCGTTTGAATGGACCCCACGATGACGCTTATATCCGCATCCGGGAACATCCCGTCAAAGTAGTCCCCTGCCTCCCAGCCGTCCTCCGTCCCCCATCCCTCATAGAAGGGCATGAACAGGGAAGCGAAGACGTTCATGCCCGTCATGATCAGGCACAGGAATGCGATCCTCCTGGTATCCCCCGCGACCAGCCCCGTTCTTTCGTTTTTCGGGAAGGCCACCGGATCCTTTTTGGTCAGTCCGCCGTACCGTCGTCTCCAGAGGAAGTAAAGCACCGGACCGCTGAGCAGCCCGATCACACCGCCGATAAAGTAGTCCGAACCGTTGACCACGAAGGCAAACAGCGCTACACAGATGGGAACGATACAGATCAGCCACAGCAGTCCGTCCCCTCCCGGGATGCGGAACCGGTATTCCTCCCTCGGGATCCTCCTGCGCAGCACCAATGCGGAAATGTATACCAGGATATAAGAGGAGATCAGCATGGACACGTCCAGAATAACGATGAACCCAAAGGGGAGCATGCACATGATCAGGTTGGCAATGCCGATGGATAGAACGGCTACATAGGGGACCCCGTACTTTTTGTCGCACCTGACGAAAATCGGAGGCGCGAGGTTATCGTCCGCCAGGGCGAAGAAGCCGCGGGAGCCGGAGGCAATATACGTGTTGTAAATGGAGCACTGGGCCAAAACGGCAATCACGATGAAAATAATCCCG
>JBGYKY010000042.1:0-2762 GCA_041836105.1 Bacillota bacterium
AGAGATTGAAGAGATGCTCCGAAGAAGCGCCCTGCCGTCGGGGGTGGTGACGAGAGCGGTCGCCATCTACCGGGCCATTGCTGAGGGAGAGGCCCAGGTGCACGGAACGGATCTGGATCATGTCCACTTTCATGAGGTAGGGCGGGATGCAGCGATCATGAACATCGTTGGAGTCGCTGTCTGCTTGGAACTCCTGGGAATCATCCGGGTGACCTGCTCCGATCTCCATGACGGCGTCGGCTTTATCCATTGCAGCCACGGGAAAATCCCGGTCCCGGTCCCTGCCGTCCGGGCTATGCTGGAGGGGACTGCCTACCGGCTGGTTCGGGAGGAGGAGGAGATGGAAATGGTCACGCCTTCCGGCCTGGGCATTCTCAAGGGGATCGGAGCGGTCCCCGCCCCGGCGCCTGTGAAAGGAAAAATAACTCGGGGCATTGGCTTTGGAGGCAGGGACCTAAGGCGGCCCCAAGGGCTCGCAGTCTTCCTGACAGAAGCCGATGAACCGGAAGCAATGTAGAAAATGAAAGGAATCAAGCGACACCATGGGAAACAATCTGGAAAAAACCTACAGCCCCAAGGATTTTGAAGAACGGATCTATGCAGAATGGGAAAAGCGCGGCGCTTTTCGAGCGGACAGGAATCCCGAGAAGAAGCCGTATACCATCGTCATGCCGCCACCCAATATTACCGGACAGCTGCATATGGGGCATGCCCTGGATCAGACTCTGCAGGACGTGCTGATCCGATGGCGGAGGATGCAGGGCTTCAGCGCTCTGTGGGTGCCCGGCAGCGATCATGCCAGCATTGCCACGGAGGTCAAGGTGGTGGACAAGATTCGGGAGGAGGAAGGGAAAACCAAGGAGGAGCTGGGGAGAGAAGAGTTCCTCAAGCGGGCCTGGCAGTGGAAGGAGCTGTACGGAGGAAAGATTACCGAGCAGGTTCGCAAGCTGGGCAACAGCTGCGATTGGAGCCGGGAGCGGTTTACCATGGACGAGGGCTGTAATCGGGCGGTCATCGATATGTTTGTCAGGCTGTATGAAAAAGGGTTGATCTACCGGGGCAACCGGCTGATCAACTGGTGTCCCGAATGCGGCACCTCCCTATCTGACGCCGAGGTGGAGCACGAGGATAAGAATGGGACATACTGGTACTTCCGTTATCCGGCTAAGGATGGCGGCGAAGGGATCGTAGTGGCCACCAGCCGCCCCGAGACCATGTTCGGGGATGTAGCCATCGCTGTCCATCCCGATGATGAAAGGTACAGGGGCATCATCGGCACCACCGTGCTCCTGCCCCTCATAGGGAGGGAGTTGCCCGTCATTGCCGACCCCTATCCGGATCCGGAAAAAGGGACCGGGGCCGTCAAAATCACTCCGGCTCACGACCCCAACGATTTTGAGGTGGGAGAGCGCCATGCCCTGGAGCGGCTCACCTGCATCGACCTGGACGCCAAAATGAACGAGCTGGCCGGCAAATATCGGGGGCTGGACCGCTTTGAATGCCGAAAGCAGTGGGTGGCGGAGCTGGATGCGGCCGGATACCTGGTCAAAACCGAAGAAAAGGTCATTCCCACAGGGGGATGCTACCGCTGCGATACCACCGTTGAGTCCATGCTGTCGGATCAGTGGTTTGTGGCGATGGAAGAGCTGGCCCGCCCTGCCATTGAGGCGGCTGAAAGCGGCAGGCTGATCCATGTGCCGGACCGCTTTGAAAAGGTGTATCTCCATTGGCTGAAAAATATCCGGGATTGGTGTATTTCCCGCCAGCTCTGGTGGGGCCACCGGATCCCCGCCTATTACTGTGATGACTGCGGGGAGATGATGGTGCGGGCCGAAGCCCCCGCAGCCTGCGCCCGCTGTGGCAGCGCCCGGATCCGTCAGGATGAGGATGTACTGGATACCTGGTTCTCCTCGGGGCTCTGGCCCTTCTCCACCCTGGGGTGGCCGGAGGACACGGAGGATTACCGGTATTTTTATCCCACGGATGTGTTGGTGACCGGCTATGACATCATCTTTTTCTGGGTAGTCCGCATGGTGTTTTCCGCTATAGAAATGACGGGACAGGAGCCCTTTCACCACGTCTATGTTCACGGACTGGTCCGAGATGCCGAGGGGCGGAAGATGAGCAAATCCCTGGGCAACGGCATCGATCCCCTGGAGATCATCGATCAGTATGGTGCGGATGCGCTTCGTTTTATGCTGACCACCGGCATCTCGCCCGGAAACGATATGCGATTTAAAACCGACAGACTGGAGGCCTCCAGGAATTTTGCCAATAAGCTTTGGAATGCCTCTCGCTTTGTAGTTATGAACCTGGGGGCTTCTGCGGGCGAAGCGCCGGAAATGCCGGCAGCGCTGGAGGACCTGGTCCTTCGGGAGGAGGATAAATGGATGCTCTCCCGGGTCAACGAGGCGGTCCGGTACGTGACCGACAGCCTGGAGCGCTTCGAGCTGGCGCTGGCTGGACAGCGGGTATACGAGACCATCTGGAACGAGTTTTGCGACTGGTATATTGAGTTGGTCAAAGCCCGGCTCTACCATGGAGATGAGGAAGAAAAGCGGACGGTGCGGAGCGTGCTGGTCCATGTTCTGACGGATCTGCTGAAGCTGCTGCATCCCTTTATGCCCTTCATTACCGAGGAAATCTATCGCTATCTGCCCAAGGCTGCCTCATCCGCCGCTAACCCGGATCGATTCCTGATGAAGGAGACCTGGCCGAAGGCGGATGACAGCCTGGAATACCCAGTGGAGGTGAGGCTGATG
>JBGYKY010000043.1:0-2961 GCA_041836105.1 Bacillota bacterium
AGAAATCAAAACTATCAAAGTCCCTTATCCGAAAGATACCCCAGCAAGGAAATGCAATACCTCTTTTCTCCCGAGAAAAAATTCCGCACCTGGCGAAGGCTCTGGATCGCTCTGGCGGAGGCGCAGCAGGAGCTGGGTCTGTCCATTACCGACGAGCAGCTCTGCCAAATGCGGGAGATGGCCGATACCATCAACTACGACGATGCGCGGGAGCGGGAAAAGCTGGTGCGCCACGACGTCATGGCTCACGTCTATGCGTACGGTCTCCAGTGCCCGGCCGCTAAGGGAATCATCCACCTGGGAGCTACCTCCTGCTACGTAGGGGACAACACCGATCTGATCCTGATGACGGAGGGCCTCGGGCTGCTTCGCGCCAAGCTGATCAATGTCCTGGCTCACCTGAGAGATTTCGCCCGGAGGTATCAAGACCTTCCCACCCTGGGATTTACCCATTTTCATCCGGCCCAGCCCACTACCGTGGGCAAGAGGGCAGCCCTGTGGCTCCACGACCTGATGCTGGATCTGGAAGATCTGGATCACACCCTGGCCGCCATGAAGCTGCTGGGCTCCAAAGGAACCACCGGTACCCAGGCCAGCTTTTTAGCTCTGTTTGACGGCGATTACGACAAGGTCCTCCGGTTAGATCGGCGAATTGCGGAGAAAATGGGGTTTGATTCCTGCTATCCGGTATCGGGTCAAACGTACTCCCGGAAGGTGGACAGCAGAGTAATCAACGTGCTCAGCGGCATCGCCCAAAGCGCCCACAAGTTTTCCAATGACCTCCGTCTCCTGCAGCACCTGAAGGAGATGGAGGAGCCCTTTGAGCGGGATCAGATCGGCTCCTCAGCCATGGCCTATAAACGGAACCCCATGCGCAGCGAGAGGATGGCCGCTCTGGCCAACTATGTCATGGCAGACGCACTGAATCCCGCCCTGACGGCGGCCACTCAGTGGTTTGTACGCTCCCTGGACGATTCCACCAGCAAGCGGCTTAGCATCCCGGATGCCTTTCTGGCAGTGGACAGTATCCTGGAGCTGTACCTGAATATTACGGCAGGCCTGGTGGTCTATCCCCAGGGGATCCGAAGCCGTCTGATGAACGAGCTGCCCTTTATGGCCACAGAAAACATCCTGATGCAGGCAGTAAAGCAGGGCGGCGACCGCCAGGAGCTTCACGAACGGATCCGTGTCCACTCCATGGAAGCCGGTCGTCTGATCAAGGAGGAGGGGCGCCCCAACGATCTGCTTCAGCGCATTGCAGAGGATCCCTCCTTCCCCCTGTCGGCGGATCAGCTGTCCGAGCTGATGGATCCCGCCCTGTACATCGGCTGCGCCCCCCGCCAAACGGAGGATTTCCTCCGTGACCACGTGGACCCTTTGCTGGATGCCAATCGCCACCTTCTGGGCATGAAGGGAGACGTCCATGTCTAAATGCTTCCTTATCGCCTCCTACATCGATGGAAATCCGATGGCGCTGCTGGATCTGCAGGAGGGAGACCAGATTTTCTGCGCAGACGGCGGATATGCGCAGCTGTCCGAAACCGGCCTGCAGCCGGATCTGATCATCGGCGACATGGATTCCCTCTCCATCCCTCCGCCTCCGGGTATTGAGCTGCATCGCCTGCCGGTGGAAAAGGATGATACGGATACCTTGGCAGCCTTGAAGGAAGCCATCCGTCGGGGTTTTCGGGACATTGTGCTCATCGGCGGACTGGGCGGGCGATTGGATCATACCGTGGCCAACCTCCATTGCCTGTCCTACGCTTTGGAGGCCGGCGTCCGCCCGGAGATCCGTGGCGAGCAAAACAGGGCCTTTCTCTTTGGTCCTTCCCGCATTCGAATCCCCCGGGCGCCGGGCTTCGGCCTTTCCCTGTTTTCCTACACGGACAGCTGCTGCGGCATCTCCTCTCAAGGCCTGTATTACCCTCTGAAAAACGCCACCCTTACCTGCTCCTTCCCTCTGGGCATCAGCAACCGCTTCACTGCGGAGGAAGCCGTCATCGATTTTACCCGGGGAAAGCTGCTGGTAATTCTGTCCCGGGACAAATAGCGCCGGTTATCCTGACCCTGCCGGGATGACCCGGAGGCGCAGCCGAAACGATGGATCGAAGCGCCGGCGGGGATGCCCACAACGCATCCCCGCGCAGTTTAGGGTTGACAACCTCGTTTTTCATGATAAGATAAACGGGTACAAATCAATAGCCGCTAGGGGAGCAGATGCTGAGAACCGTTGCCGGACAACGGATACCCTCAATACCTGATATGGATAATACCATCGTAGGGAAGCAACTATGGGCTGACAGCGCCGCGCTGTGCCCGATTTCCGTTCCCCTCCTGCATGAGAAGGAGGTTTTTTTATGTCATCTGAACAGCTGCAAAACTTTTTCGAATCCACCGCGGGGCAGATTGCCGTTATCGCCGCCCTGCTCCTTTTGTTCCTCGGCATCCTCGTGTCCGGGAAAAAGGAAAAGCGGTTGGACACCCGGGCCATGGTGACCTCGGCGGTCTTAGTCGCCCTGGCGCTGGTGCTCAATCAGGTTGTGCTTTTCCGAATGCCCCAGGGAGGCTCCGTTACGGCGTTTTCCATGCTTCCCATCGTGCTGTGCGCTCAATTTTTCGGTCTTCGAAGAGGACTGATGGCCGGCATGTGCGTCGGGCTGATCGATTTGATTTTCAATCCTTACGTCATTCACCCGATCCAAATGATTCTGGACTACCCTATGGCCTACGGTGCATTGGCCGTAGCCGCCCTGATCCCCACCATCAGCTCCGGCGTCATCCCATCCTATCTGCTGGGCGTTTTGGGACGCTACTGCTGCGCCGTTCTTTCCGGCATCGTCTTTTTCGGCGAATATGCGCCTGAGGGGTTTCACGCGGTGACCTGGTCCCTCTGGTACAACCTGACCTATCTGGGCGTGGAGGCTGCCCTAACGACGGCGCTTCTCCTGATCCCCGGCTTCC
>JBGYKY010000044.1:0-4868 GCA_041836105.1 Bacillota bacterium
TTCAGCAATGATGCGGAGGCGGATGTATACCCCAGGGACGCCATTCCCGCAGAGCGGATGGGGCTGGACATCGGGCCCGAGTCCGTGCGCCTCTTTTCCGAGGCTGTGGCCGGCGCAAGGACGGTGATTTGGAACGGGCCGCTGGGGGTCTTTGAGATGCCTCGGTTTGCGGCAGGGACCCGGGCTGTTGCAGAAGCCCTGGCTGCTTCCGATGCGGTAACGATTATCGGCGGCGGCGATTCCGCCGCCGCGGTAGAGCAGTTCGGACTGGGAGAGAAGATGACCCACATTTCCACGGGAGGCGGCGCTTCCCTGGAGTTTTTAGAAGGAAAGGAGCTACCGGGGATCGCTGTTTTGGAAGACCGGTAGCGAAGGGGCGCCGGGCCGCGTCCCCCCCTGCTCGATAAAACGGCGGGGGAGACGCCCGGTGCTGCCGCCGGCAAGCCGGAAGGGCAGCAGCCGGAGCGGAGGCCGCTCCGGCCCGGCGCTGATGGAGCAAAGGGGGAAACAACAGATGAGGATACCGTTTATTGCGGGCAATTGGAAAATGTTCAAAACCACCGCAGCAGCCGTGGCTTTTGCGGAGGAATTTAAAAAGCTATACAAAAACACAGATGTCCGGACAGCCGTCTGTGCGCCCTACACCCAGCTGTCAGCACTGAAGACGGCCCTGGCGGGCAGCGGCGTGGGCGTGGGAACTCAAAACGTCCACTTAGCCGAGGAGGGCGCATACACCGGCGAGATCTCCGTCGCCATGCTGGAGGAGATCGGGGTGGACTACTGCATCGTCGGCCATTCGGAGCGGCGGCAGTATTTTAACGAAACCGACGAAACCGTCAACAAGAAGCTGCACCGGCTGCTCCGCACTGCCATCGTGCCCATTCTCTGCGTAGGAGAGGTATTGGAGGAAAGGGACGCCGGGCAGGAGGCCGCGGTGGTGAAAAAGCAGCTGAAGGGCGCCCTGGCCGGGCTGACCGGAGAACAGGCGGGTCGACTGGTCATTGCTTATGAGCCGGTGTGGGCCATCGGAACGGGGAGGACTGCTACACCGGAGCAGGCTAACGACATGTGCGCCGTCATTCGGCAAACGGTAGCAGAGCTGTATGACGAAGAGGTCTGCGATCGGGTGATCATCCAGTATGGCGGCAGTGTCAAGCCGGCTAATGCTGCGGAGATTATGAACATGGATGAAATCGACGGCGCCCTGGTGGGCGGCGCCAGCCTGGTCCCCGGCGAGTTCATGGAAATCATCAATTTCTAATTCTGACAATCTGACAGGAAGAGGAGGTTTGGACATGTCATATATCGAAGATGTCATCGCCCGGGAGGTGCTGGATTCCCGGGGCAATCCTACCGTAGAGGTGGAAATCTACCTGGAGGACGGCGCCATGGGAAGAGCCATAGTGCCCTCCGGTGCATCCACCGGCGTTCATGAGGCCGTAGAGCTCCGGGATGGAGACGCGTCGCGGTACCTGGGCAAGGGAACGCTGAAGGCGGTGGAAAACGTCAACGACCTCATTGCCGATGAAATTATAGGATGGAATATATTTGACCAGGTGGGCTTGGATCGGCTTCTCATTGAGCTGGACGGCACCCCCAATAAGAGCCGGCTGGGCGCCAACGCCATTCTGGCGGTTTCCATGGCGGCGGCGGATGCGGCAGCCAACTGCCTGGGTCTCCCTCTGTTTCAGTACCTGGGCGGCGTCAACGCCAAGCTGCTGCCTACGCCCATGATGAACATCCTCAACGGCGGTTCTCATGCGGACAACACGGTAGATATTCAGGAATTTATGGTGATGCCCGTAGGGGCGGCCGATTTCCGGGAAGCCCTTCGAATGGGCGCCGAAATTTTCCACAGCCTGAAGGCCGTGCTCAAGAGTCGCGGTCAGAACACGGCGGTGGGAGACGAGGGCGGATTCGCTCCGGATCTGGCCACCAATGAGGAGGCCATCCAGGTCATTTTAGAGGCTGTGGAAAAGGCGGGATATCGGGCCGGAGAGGACGTCAGGCTGGCTCTGGATGTCGCGGCTAGTGAGATGTACGATCAGGAAACCGGCACCTACCACCTGGCGGGCGAGGGTGTGCGAAAGACGGCGGAGGAAATGGTGGCCTACTATGAGATGCTGGTCTCCAAATATCCCATCGTTTCCATCGAAGACGGTCTGGCTGAGGACGATTGGACCGGCTGGAAGCTGTTGACTGACACGCTGGGCGCCCGGGTTCAGCTGGTGGGCGACGATCTGTTCGTCACCAACACTCAGCGGCTGGAGCGGGGGATCCGGGAGGGTGTGGCTAACGCCATTCTCATCAAGGTAAACCAGATCGGTACCCTGACGGAAACCTTCGATGCAATCGAAATGGCCAAAAAGGCCGGCTATACGGCCATTGTTTCCCACAGAAGCGGAGAAACGGAGGATGTGACCATCGCCGATATTGTGGTGGGGATGAACGCCGGGCAGATCAAGACCGGCTCCCTTTCCCGAACCGATCGGGTGGCAAAATACAACCAGCTGCTCCGCATTGAAGAGACCCTTGATGCTTCCGCTCAATACGCTGGGAACGGGGCCTTCTACAACCTAAAATAAGTCTTAAATCCTGCAAAACCACTTGATTGTCAAGTGGTTTTGTGTTACAATCCAATAGTTAATTTTATACAGGAGGTGCAAAGTGAACGTATTCCTTATGATCGTGCTCGCCGTTGCCAGCATCGTTCTGATCGCCAGTATCCTGCTTCAATCCGGCAATAGCGCGGGCCTTTCCGGTGCTGTCGGCGGCGGTGCGGAGCAGATCTTCGGCAAAAAGAAGAGCAAAGGCTACGAAGCGGTGCTGAGCAAAGTGACTACCGTGGCAGCCGTTGCCTTCATCGTCGTTTCCCTCGCTCTCGTAACAATTGAATAACTGCGTTTTAAATGGATTTGAAAATATTTTTAAGTGAGGTTTTTAACGTTCCAGGGGTAAGAGGTGTCGTTGGCGCCTCTTCGTGTCGTTAATGAAGAAGAGGAGGAATTATCTGTATGGAAGTCATTTTAGCGGTTATTGTGCCGTTGGTGGCGGCAGCGGCGCTGCTCTTTGCCTACGGTCTGGCATCCTGGATCGGCAAGGTGAGCGAGGGCACGGACAGGATGAGGGAAATCGCCGGATACATCCATGAAGGCGCCATGGCTTTCTTAAAGCGGGAGTACAAGACCATGGTGGCGGTCATCGCCGTGCTCTTCCTGCTGATCGGTGCAGCCGTCAACTGGCTGACCGCCTGTCTGTATATCGTGGGCGCGCTGTTTTCCGTACTGGCCGGATTCTTTGGCATGCAGGTGGCCACCAAGGGCAACGTTCGAACGGCTAATGCCGCCATGGAAGGCGGGATGAACAAAGCCCTGAAGGTCGCCTTCCGCAGCGGCGCCGTCATGGGTCTCTGTGTGGCCGGGCTGGGCCTGCTGGGCCTGGGCGCCATCTTTGTCGCGATGGGTATCAATGCGGCGGCGGTGATCACCGGCTTTGGCCTGGGCGCTTCCTCCATGGCCCTGTTTGGCCGTGTGGGCGGCGGGATCTATACCAAGGCGGCCGACGTGGGCGCCGACCTGGTGGGAAAGGTGGAAGCCGGTATCCCCGAGGATGATCCCCGCAACCCTGCCGTAATCGCCGACAACGTAGGAGATAACGTAGGCGACGTAGCCGGTATGGGCTCCGACCTGTTCGAGTCATACGTGGGAGCGATCATCTCCGCGATCACTCTGGCGGTTATTATTCCGGAGGTTGTTCCCGTCTTCGGCGAAAGATTTGCGCTGGATCCGGTTCTGGGCGCTATCTTCCCCCTGCTGCTTTCCGCGGTGGGCCTGGTCGCTTCCGTTGTCGGCATCATGTGCGTCCGGGGCAATGAAAGCACCAACCCGGCTTCAGCCCTGAACCTGGGGACCTATATCAGCAGCGCCATCGTTATCGTGGCTTCCCTGATCATGAGCAAGCTGTTCTTTGGCAATATGAACAGCGCCGTCGCCGTGATCTCCGGTCTGATCGTGGGCACAGCCATCGGGAAGATCACAGAGATATACACCTCCGGAGATTATAAGGCCGTAAAGAAAATTGCAGAGCAGTGTCAGACCGGTCCGGCAACGACCATTATCAGCGGGTTCGGCGTGGGCATGCTGTCCACGGTATGGCCCATCATCTGCGTGGCTATCGGCATCCTGGTAGCCAACTCCTTTGCCGGCCTCTACGGCATCGCGCTGGCGGCTGTCGGCATGCTGTCCACCACCGGGATGGTGGTAGCGGTAGATGCCTACGGTCCCGTGTCCGATAACGCCGGAGGGATCGCCGAAATGTCCGAGCTTCCCAAGGACGTGCGAAAGATCACCGATAAGCTGGATGCGGTGGGCAACACCACCGCTGCCATCGGTAAAGGCTTTGCTATCGGATCGGCTGCGCTGACGGCTCTGGCGTTGTTTGCCACCTACTCCCAGGTTGCGGGGCTGGAAACTATCAGCCTGCTGAATCCCCTGGTCATCGCCGGGCTTTTCATCGGCGCTATGCTTCCCTTCCTCTTCTCCGCGCTGACCATGAACTCCGTAGGCCGGGCGGCCAACCAGATGATTGAGGAGGTGCGCCGTCAGTTCCGGGAGAGTCCCGGCATCATGGAGGGCACGGAAAAGCCGGATTATGCCCGATGCGTAGACATCAGCACCAAGGCGGCCCTGAAGGAAATGGTCGCCCCCGGGCTGCTGGCCATCCTTGCCCCTCTCGCGGTGGGCATTCTCATGGGAACGGAAGCCCTGGGCGGTATGCTGGCCGGCGCTCTTTCCGCGGGTGTTCTGTTGGCTATTATGATGGCCAATGCAGGTGGCGCCTGGGACAATGCGAAGAAGTATATTGAAGAA
>JBGYKY010000045.1:0-3350 GCA_041836105.1 Bacillota bacterium
CGGATCCTGTTCCCCATGATCAATGAAGCCATCGGCATTCTGGCCGCCGGCGTTGCCTCTGCCGAGGACATCGATCAGGCTATGATGCTGGGCGCCAATCACCCCATGGGCCCGCTGGCCCTGGGCGACCTGGTGGGCCTGGACGTGTGCCTGGCCATTATGGATGTGCTGTATGCTGAATACGGCGACCCTAAGTACCGGGCACATCCCCTGCTGAGAAAAATGGTCCGGGGCAATCAGCTGGGACGCAAAACCGGCGCCGGCTTCTTCCCGTATAAGTAGGGCTCCGGGAACGGGCAGAAGGCCCAAAGGCCCCAGGGGCAGAGGCGCACCCTCCGCCGTCCGGACGCCCTTCCGGGAGAACTCCGGGCGTGGAAAAGATAAGAAAACGATGCGGCAGCCGCACCGGATACAGGCGTTTTGGCCTGTGGCCGGTGCGGTTTCGTTTTTCGCGGAAACGGGATAGGATCGTTCCAACCGGGTTTTCGCAAAGGCGGATAGAGGCGCGAAGGGGCGTGAAGTAAGAAAAAAAGGAAAAATATCTGGGGGCTCTTGACAGCGTACTAACATAAGTAGTACACTTATAACATCCGTCAGGCAGCGGAGAGGTCAGAGGGGCCGGCGATATTTTATCGCTGCCGCGGAAACCTTTTGCCGCTTCGAGGCGTCTGAAGGGAGGGAAACCGGCGCGCACAAGATGCGCGATGCAGGCCCCGCAAGGAGGAGGGCGGACACAATGAACGAAGCAAAGCCTCAAAAACCCCTGATACGGGTTCGGGAGGTCCGGAAGATTTATCGAATGGGTACGGAACGGGTGGTGGCCCTGGACAAGGTCAGCCTGGACATTTTCCGCGGAGAGATGGTCTGCTTTCTGGGAAAATCGGGTTCAGGGAAATCCACCTTTCTCAACATGGTGGCCGGTCTGGAGAAGCCCACCAAGGGCGAGATCTATATCGGGGGCATTCCCATTCACAAGCTGGATGAGGCCGCCGTTACCCTCTTTCGTCAGAAAAACATCGGCTTTATCTTTCAGTCCTACAATCTGCTCCCCATGCTGACCGCCATGGAAAATGTAAGCCTTCCTCTGATCTTCCGGGGAATGGAGAGAAAAAAAAGGGAGGCCCTGGCCAGGGAGACCCTGGCCGCTGTCGGGCTGGGCGGATATGAGGGGCGAAAGCCCAGCCAGATGAGCGGCGGACAGCAACAGCGGGTGGGGATCGCCCGGGCCCTGGTGGGGCAGCCGAAGATCATTTTTGCCGATGAACCCACCGGAAATCTGGATACCAACACCACCGCAGAGGTCATCGCCCTGTTGCAGACACAGGTGAGGAAGCACAAGCAGACCCTGATCATGGTGACCCACGATCAATCCCTGGCCCAGTTTGCCGATCGGATCGTTACCATTCAGGACGGCAATATCATCCGGGAAGAAAAAGGCAGCAGCAAGCAATAGATAAAGGAGAAACCAAGATGTACAACGTTCCCAACACCTCTAAAAGTCGATTCGGAGCCATTTTGTTCACGGCCCTCCTGACCCTGTCCATGCTGACAGGAAGTCTGCTGGGCGTGCTGCCGGCTCAGACGGTCTACGCCGCCCATGCGCTGAAGGTCGAAAGCATCGGCGACAGCTCTGCCACCCAGGGGCAGTCCGCCAGCGTTCGCTTCCGCATTACCAATCTGGAAGGCAGCTCCTTTACCTTTGACGGCGCCAGCCTGGGCTTCAGCCCCAGCCAGGGGATCACCGTGAGCGGCACCACCGGAAGCACCACGCTGAATGGCCAGAACGCCAGCACGGACATTACCTTTGACCTTCAGATCGGGCGGCAGGCGGAAGCCGGCAGCCGGGACTATACCCTGATCCTGACTAACGGGGGGACGGAGGTATTCCGCGTGACCAAAAGCAACTTCTACGTTTATGAGTCCATGGCAGCCCCCGGCGATGGCTCCGGCGGCGGGAAATACACGGCCTCCGTGGATATCACGCATCAGCTGAGCCCCGCCGACGGATTGGTCCCGGGCAACGGCAATACCATCACCTTCGAGGTGTTCAACAAGGGCAACACCGTTATTAAGGATGCGGCGGTGAGCCTGACGCTGCCCGACGGGCTGGCCATCTACAACGACAGCAACAGCATGAGCCTGGGGTATCTGAGCATCGGAGGCAGGAAAAAGGTGACATTTCCCGTCCACGTATCCGACAAAGCGGAAAGCAAAAACTATACCATCGATGTCAAGGTCACGGGGCTGGACTACTCCAACGGCGAGGTTTCCAGCAGCAAGAGCTTCTATATCCCGGTCAAGGGGGTGGGCAGCGGGTCCCTGCAGAAGGTGAGCATCACGGGCATCAGCGCTCCTGCCCAGGTGGAAGCCAACAAGGATTTTACCCTGTCCTTTACCGTCCAGAATAGCGGCACTGCGGCCATCAATGACCTGATCGTTGCGGTGGAGCCGGAGGAAGGGATCCTGAACAAAACCCAGGCCCTGTTTTCCGAAAAGACGCTGGGCGCGGGGCAGAGCAAGAGCTACACCGTCACCCTGTTCGCTAAATCCGGTGAAGGCAAAAATGTGCCTATCAAGATGAAAATCGAGTCTGCGGGCGCTTCGGGGCAGAGCGTAGTCCAGTATACCGGCGTATACGTCGGCGGCGACGCCTCCGGGATTAAAACGCCCCAGCTGATGATCAGCAATTACAACTACGGCGGAGACTACGTGGAAGCCGGGTCTGCCTTCGGCCTGAGCCTGACCCTTTATAACACCTCGCCCAAGACCTTGAAGAATATCAAGGTGAAGATCGATTCCGCCGACGGCGTATTTACGCCGCTGGGCAGCAGCAATTCCTTTTATGTGGAGACCATCCCGGCCAAATCCTCCTACAGCAAAAAAATCGACTTGAGCGTTAAGCCCCTGGCGGAGCAGAAAACTACCCCGCTGACCGTATCCATGAGCTACGAGGACGGAAGCGCCAACGGCTTTACTGCGGAGGAAACCATCGCCATCCCCATCATGCAGGAGAACCGCCTGACGGTTGAAAACATTGTGCCCCCCTACGAGCTTTACGTAGGGCAGCAGGCTAGCGCGGAAATCAAGTTTATCAACATGGGGAAATCCGTTATCAATAATCTGAAGGTGGATGTCGCCGGAGATTTCGACACCTTTGAGTCCACCAGCTATTATGTGGGCAACATGGACGCGGGCAAAAGCGACAGCTACAGCTTTAACTTTTCTCCCAGAGCGGTGGGCCCCGTAACGGGCGTGGTGACTTTCTCCTTTGAGGATGGCGCGGGCAAGCCTCAGACCATAGAGGTCCCCTTTGAATTTACCGCTTTGGAGTTTCCCGAGATCATCGACCC
>JBGYKY010000046.1:0-6517 GCA_041836105.1 Bacillota bacterium
ATGTGGCGGTGGGCAGGAGCATCGTCTGCGATGTCCGGGAATTTCTGGAGCAGGTCCTGCCCTTGGTAGAGGAAAAGAAACGGCCTGCCTGGTTCGAGAAAATCCGCGGATGGACGGCGGGCAACTATCGTCCGGCGGACGATGATCAGGTATTGAAGCCTCATCAGGTTTTTGAAACCATTTGTGCGCTGGCCCGGGAGGATGCGGTGTATGTGACGGACGTGGGGCAGCATCAGATGTGGGCGGCTCAGTATCTGAAGCATGGGCAGCCTCGATCCTTTTTGACCAGCGGCGGCCTGGGTACCATGGGCTTCGGGTATGGTGCGGCCGTGGGTGCGCAGCTGGCTTGCCCGCTAAAACAGGTGATCCATATTACGGGGGACGGATCCTTCCACATGAATATGAACGAAACAGCGACGGCGGTATCTCACGGACTGCCGGTGATCACGGTCATCTTCAATAACAGGGTGCTGGGCATGGTGTATCAATGGCAAGGCGCTTTCTACGGCGGCCGGTATTCGGCCACCACAGTGGAACGGCGCACAGATTATGTCCGGGTAGCAGAGGGCTTTGGGGCTCGCGGTTACCGGGCGGCGACCCCGACAGCGTTCCAGGAGGCATTCCGGCAGGCTCTTCAGGCGAAGGGGCCGGTATGGATCGAATGCCTCATTGATAGGGAGGAAAGGGTGCTGCCCATGATCCCCAACGGCGGTACGGCAGAGGACATGATCATCGGGTAAAATCGGGTAAAGGAGAGCGGGCATGACCGAAAGAAAAGAAGTGATCAGCATCCTGGTGGACAACCAGTACAACGTGCTGAGCCGGATCAGCAGCCTCATCGGCCGGCGGGGCTTCAATATCGATACCATTACCGCCTCGGCTACCCAGGATCCGGAGATTACCCGGATCACCATCGGATTTACCGGTACCGCCCAGTCCCTGTCCCAGCTGCTGACCCAGGTGGGAAAGCTGGAGATCGTCCGGGAGATTTTTGTCCTGGATCCTGCGGAAAGCGTTTTTCGGGAGCTTTTGCTGATTAAGCTTCGGGCGGATAAAACGGTTCGCAGCGCGGTCATTGAGAGTGTGGACATCTATCGGGCCCGGAGCATCGACCTGTCTAAGGACAGTATGATCATCGAGCTGACGGGAGCGCCGGAAAAAATCGACGGCTTCATGAAAATGCTGGATTGCTATGAAATGGTTGAGTTCTGCCGAACGGGCGTGACCGGAATCCATCGGGGCGTCCGAGAGTATACCCGGTTCGAGGACTGAGCCCATCGTTTTATAGAGCGAGAAACAGCGCATACGCTATTGCCGGATGAAGGAAAGAGGAGAGAAAGGCACATGATTACAAAATATTACGATTCCGATTGCAGCATGGAGCTGCTGAAGGGCAAGACCGTCGCCATCATCGGCTTTGGAAGCCAGGGACATGCCCATGCCCAGAACCTGAAGGACAGCGGCGTGGAGGTGGTGGTGGGCCTCCGAAAGACTTCGGCCGGCTGGAAACAGGCCGAAGCGGCGGGGCTCAAGGTCCTGGAAGTGGAAGAGGCAGCCGAGGCTGGTGATTTTGTCATGATGCTGGTACCGGATGAGGTGGCGGCCAAGATCTACAACAACCAGGTAGCACAGCACATGAAGGAAGGGAATGTGCTGATGTTTGCCCATGGATTCAACATCCATTACAGTCAGATTCAGCCGGCGGAGTACCTGGACGTTATTATGGTAGCGCCCAAGGGGCCGGGGCATACCGTTCGAAGTCAGTATCTGGAAGGCAAGGGTGTTCCCAGCCTTGTCGCCGTGCATCAGGATGTTTCCGGGAGAGCCAAGGATTACGCCCTGGCCTACGCCGCCGGCATCGGCGCCGGAAGAGCCGGCATTCTGGAAACCACCTTCAGGGAAGAGACGGAAACCGACCTGTTCGGCGAGCAGGCGGTGCTCTGCGGCGGCGTGACCGAGCTGATGAAGGCGGGCTTCGACACCCTGGTGGAGGCGGGCTATGAGCCGGAAATGGCATATTTTGAGTGTGTGCATGAAATGAAGCTGATCGTGGACCTGATCAACAGCGGCGGCTTTGAAATGATGAGATATTCCGTATCCAATACGGCGGAGTACGGCGACTATGTTACCGGCAAGCGGATCATTACCGAGGATACCCGGAAAGAAATGCGCAGAGTGCTGGCTGAAATTCAGGACGGGACCTTTGCCAGCAAATTTGTAGTAGAGATGAACAGTGCCAATAAGGCAAGCTTTCTGGCCACCCGACGGCAGGAGGCGGAGCACCTGCTCTGCAAGGTGGGCCAGGAGCTGCGAAAAATGATGAGCTGGCTGAAGAAATAGGATCTGCCGGTTTGCCGACTGGTTGCCGGCAAACGGTTGACAGTTGAAGCTGCCCGGGGATGGGGCCGCCTTACGGCGGCTCCATCCGTGTCCTTTTTGGCGATGCCCCCGGCAGTTTCTGCGATGTGAAGGAGGATGGGCGATGGAGCGAAGGAGTGCAAAGGTGACTCAGGGCGTGGAAAAAGCACCCATGCGGTCACTGTTTTATGCGATGGGATATACCAAGGAGGAGCTGGACAGGCCGCTGATCGGAGTCATTTCCGCCCACAGCGAAATCGTTCCCGGCCATATCAATTTGGATAAACTTGCGGAAGCGGCTAAGGCCGGCGTCCGCATGGCGGGAGGAACGCCGGTCCTGATGCCCGCCATCGGTGTCTGCGACGGCATCGCCATGGGTCACGAGGGGATGAAGTACAGCCTGCCCAGTCGGGAGCTGATCGCCGACAGCGTGGAAACCATGGCCATGGCTCACTGCCTGGACGGCCTGGTGCTGGTGCCCAACTGCGACAAGATTGTTCCGGGAATGATCATGGGAGCTGCTCGGCTCAATATCCCGGCGGTGGTGGTCTCCGGCGGAGCCATGCTGCCGGGACAGACAGAGGGCGGCGCCTTGAGCCTGTCCGACCTTTTTGAGGCGGTGGGCGCCCGGAAGGCGGGGCTCATTACCGAAGGTGAGCTGACGGTTATGGAGCAGAGCTCCTGCCCCGGCTGTGGCTCCTGCTCCGGCATGTTTACTGCCAACAGCATGAATTGTTTGGCGGAGGCCCTGGGCGTCGCCCTTCCCGGCAACGGGACTATCCCCGCCGTATACAACGGCCGTACCATGCTGGCCAAGCAGGCCGGGATGGCGATCATGACGCTGGTGGAAAGGAACATTACCGTTCGGGACATCATCAATGAGCGGTCCATACGCAATGCGCTGGCCTGCGATATGGCCCTGGGATGCTCCTCCAACAGTGTGCTCCATCTGCTGGCCATTGCCAACGAAGCGGGGGTTTCGCTGGATC
Organism: Bacillota bacterium; assembly: GCA_041836105.1. Lineage (GTDB taxonomy): Bacteria > Bacillota > Clostridia > Peptostreptococcales > Anaerovoracaceae > UBA5559. Next base: position 3,348 of record JBGYKY010000046.1, read on the forward strand.
TGAGGATTTTCAACGAGGTCAGCGACCGTGTTCCCAACCTGTGTCACCTGGCTCCGGCAGGCGATAAGCATATCGTGGACCTGTACTTTGCCGGAGGCATTCAGGCTGTTATGGCGGAGCTGGATAAGAAGGGGCATATCGATAAAAGCCTGATGACCGTCACCGGCAAAACGGTGGGTGAAAATATTGCCGGGGCCTTCGTGCGGGATTATGATGTGATCAGGCCTATTGAAGAGCCGTACAGTGAAACGGGCGGTATTGCCGTGCTCTGGGGGAATATCGCCCGGGAGGGCTGCGTGGTCAAGCGCAGCGCAGTAGCGGAGGAGATGCTGGTCCACACGGGGCCGGCCCGGGTCTTTGACGGCGAGGAGGAAGCCATCGCCGCTATTTACGCCGGGGGCATCCGGCCGGGAGATGTAGTGGTTATCCGCTACGAAGGACCCAAGGGCGGTCCGGGGATGCGGGAGATGCTAGGGCCCACCAGTGCGCTGGCCGGTATGAAGCTGGACCGGGAGGTGGCGCTGATTACCGACGGGCGCTTCAGCGGCGCCAGCCGGGGCGCCTCCATCGGCCACGTCAGCCCGGAGGCGGCTGCCGGAGGGGAGATCGGCCTGATCCGGGAGGGCGATATGATCAGCATTGACATCCCGGCCGCTTCCATCCGCCTGATGCTCAGCGAGGAAGAAATGGAGCAACGGCGGGCGGCCTGGACCCCCAGGGCACCTCGGGTGACCACCGGGTGGATCGGCCGCTATGCCCGGCTGGTGACCTCCGCCAATACCGGCGCCGTATTGAAATGAGAAAACAAAGGATGCGCCTAACGGGAGCACTTGCATTGCCAACCGAATTATGCTATCCTGATTGTGGCAAATTAAACCAAACCAAAACAAAGAACAAAAGGAGGAGTACAATGAAATCATTAAAGAAGTTTCTTGTCGTCACGACAGCGGTAGCGCTGTTGCTGGGGACTGCCGCCGTACCGGCTGCCGCTACAGACCAGGTGAGCGTGGCCATTGATGGAAAGACCGTGAGCATTGCTGCGGAGTATGGCGCGCCGTATATCGACTCGGCCAACCGCACGATGGTTCCCCTGCGGGTCGTTTCCGAGAGCCTGAAGAAGGATGTGAAATGGGATGCGGCTACCAGGACCGTTACCGTGGATGGCAAGGTAGAGGTAAAAATCGGATCCAGCACCATCAAAACGCCCTATGAGACCATTACCATGGATACCACTGCGGTCATCAAGGATGACAGGACCTACATCCCCTTCCGCTATGTCGGTGAAGCCCTGGGCTATGATGTGAGCTGGACCGCAGCCACGAAGACGGCCAACATCGACACCCAGAGCGATTTGACCGTTTCTGCCGCAGCCAGCCTGAAGAATGCTCTGGAAGAGATCAAGGCGCTGTACCTGAAGGAAAAGCCCAACGCTAAGGTGGCTATCACCTACGGCGGATCCGGAACCCTTCAGCAGCAGATCGAGCAGGGTGCGCCCGTAGACGTCTTCCTGTCCGCTGCTACCAGCAATATGAACACTCTCAAGACCAAGGGTCTGGTGGACGAGGCTACCGTGAAAAACATTCTGAAAAATAAGGTGGTTCTGGTAGCTCCTTCCGATTCCAAGCTGACCGTCAAGAGCTTTTCCGAGGCGGCCGGCGCTGATGTGAAGAAGATTGCGCTGGGCGAGCCCTCTACGGTTCCCGCCGGGAAATATGCCGAGCAGATTTTCACCTATTACAAGAATCTGGACGCTGTAAAGGCGAAGGCTGTCTACGCGAAAGATGTTACGGAGGTGCTGACCTGGACGGCCAGCGGCAACGTTGACCTGGGCGTGGTTTATTCCACTGACGCCAAATCCTCCACCAAGGTGAAGGTTCTGGCTACTGCGCCGGATGCTTCCCATGACCCGGTCGTTTACCCCGGTGCTGTCGTGAAGGCTACCGATGAGCCGGTCGCTTCCAAGGACTTCCTGAACTACCTGTCCACCAGCGAAGCCAAGGCTATTTTCGAAAAGTACGGATTCACCGTCCTGTAAGGGAAGCAACGTGTAGGAAAGGAACGCAATGGTTACAGATTTGTCTCCTGCGTTGATCTCCATCAAAGTCACCTCCATCGCTACGGCCATCATCTTTGTTACGGGGTTGGCCGCAGCGTGGGGGATGACCCGATATCAGGGGAAATGGCACGGGTTGCTGGACGGCATCCTGACGCTCCCTCTGGTGCTGCCGCCCACGGTAGCAGGCTTCGGCATCCTGATGCTGATCGGCACTCGAGGGCCCATTGGAAAATTCCTCAATCTCTTCGGAGTCAATATCATCTTTTCCTGGTATGCTGCGGTCATCGCTTCGGTGGTCGTGGCGTTTCCTTTGATGTACAAAACTGCCAAAGCTGCCTTTGAGCAGATCGACCCCGAAGTCCTTTGGGCCGCAAGGACCCTGGGCGCCTCCGAATGGACGATATTCCGGAGGATCACCGTCCCTATGGCCTGGCCGGGCATCGCTGCGGCGGTGACCCTTTCCTTCGCCCGATCGTTGGGCGAGTTCGGCGCCACCCTTATGGTGGCGGGCAGTATCCCGGGCCAAACCCAGACCATTCCCGTGGCCATTTATTTTGCTACCTCCGGCGGAGAAACGGGTGTCGCTCTTTTTTGGGTAATGATCATCCTGGCCATTTCACTGGCGGTCATGGTCGCCACCAATTATTGGAATCAATATCAGCTCCGCATCAAAACGGGAGCCATCAGGAGATAAGATGAGCATCAGCATTCAGATCGAAAAAAAATTGTCCGGCTTTTCCACGAAGCTGGATCTGGAGCTTGGCAACGAAATCATCGGGATCCTGGGGGCATCCGGATCCGGAAAAACCATGATGCTCAACAGCATTGCCGGGCTGATCCGCCCGGATCGGGGGATCATTCGTCAGGGGGATCTGGTCTGCTACGATTCCGATCGGAAAATCTGTCTGCCGCCCAGGAAGCGAAAGGTGGGATACCTGTTTCAGCGATATGCCCTGTTCCCGCATATGACGGTTTCGGAAAATATTACCTTCGGTTTGTCGGGGATGAGCGAGGCGGACAAAAAGGAGAAAGCCGGTCGGCTGCTGGAGCGGTTCCACATTGAAGAAATCCGGGATCGGTATCCCTCTCAGATCTCCGGCGGACAGCAGCAGCG
>JBGYKY010000047.1:0-2775 GCA_041836105.1 Bacillota bacterium
ATTGTCGGAGCCGGAATGGCGGTGCTGACGGAGGATTCGGTGGCCCACTTTGTCAAAATGCAGCGACCCCTCCGGGTGCACGACCAGTGGATGTACCATTCCCGCCTGTACAAGGCGGCGGTCATGGCCGGGAGGAGCAGCAACATTGAGATTGTCCAGCTCAATTCCTTCGGCTGCGGCCTGGACGCGGTGACCACGGATCAGGTAGAGGAGATTATGGCAAAAAACAACAACCTCTACACCGTCTTGAAAATCGATGAAGGGAGCAATCTGGGGGCGGCCAAGATCCGGATCCGTTCTCTGAAGGCGGCTATGGATGAACGGGAAAAGAACAATGTGGCGGTATCTGATCGGGAAGCCCCCTACGCCCGTCAGGTGTTCACCAAAAAAATGCGGAAGGTTTATACCTTCCTGATCCCGCAGATGTCTCCTATCCACTTCCAGTTTGTGGAGACGGCTCTGGAGAGCAGCGGCTACCGGGTGGCGCTACTGCCGGCGGTGGACAAATTTGCCATCGATGAAGGGCTTAAATATATTAACAACGATGCCTGCTATCCCACCATTGTTGCCCTGGGCCAGATCATTCACGCTCTGAAATCCGGAGAGTATGATCTGAACAAAACAGCGGTGCTCATGTCTCAGACCGGCGGCCCCTGCCGGGCCAGCAATTACATCGCCATGCTGCGAAAGGCTCTGACGGACCTGAATATGGAGCAAGTGCCCGTCATCTCCGCCAATATGGTGGGTCTGGAAAAGAACCCCGGCTTCACCATCAGCCTGCCGGTAGTCCATCGGATCATTATGGGCGTGCTGTACGGCGATCTGCTGATGCGGGTGCTCTACTCCACCCGGCCTTATGAAAAGACCCCCGGTGCGGCGGATGCCCTGGCGGAAAAGTGGTCCGCAGCCCTTCATCGCAATATCCGAAACGGCAGAATGAAGGAGTATCGGCATAATATTCAGAGCATTATCCGGGATTTTGACCGGCTGCCGCTGAACGATGTCCGGAAGCCCAAGGTAGGCGTTGTAGGAGAGATCCTGGTCAAGTACCACCCCACAGCCAACAATGATATTGTGGATATCATTGAGCAGGAGGGGGGAGAAGCGGTAGTGCTGGATCTGATGGACTTCTTCCTGTACGGTATGTACAGCAAGCAGTTTAATTTCCGCCGCCTTTCGGGAAAATACGGAACCATGCTGGGCAATTCCCTGGCGATCCGTCTCATCGAATGGTACAGGAAGCCCCTGCGGCAATACCTGGCGGAAAGTCTGCGGTTCGAGGAACCGGCCCGGATTGAGCACATAGCGGAGAAAGCCCAGCAAATCATTTCTCTGGGCAATCAGTGCGGAGAAGGGTGGCTATTGACGGGAGAGATGATAGAGCTTATCGATAACGGCGTCGAAAACATCGTTTGCCTGCAGCCCTTTGCCTGCCTGCCCAACCATGTATCCGGCAAGGGGATGATCAAGCCCCTTCGCAGCTACAATCCGCTCACCAATATCGCCGCCATCGATTACGATCCGGGTGCCAGCAATGTCAATCAGCTGAACCGGATCAAGCTGATGATGGCTACGGCTCACAAAAATCTGGAAAAACAGCTGGCGCAGGCCGAGCCGGATGGGGTATAATACAAGCGGAATTTCCCGACGGCCGGAGGGTTCCGGGGGGAGGAAGGACGGGGATCCCAATACAAAGAGGAGGAGGTGTCTTGAATGGGAAGACACGGGACGATTGCTGGGCGGAAGGCCGCCCAGGACAGCAAGAGGGCGGCGGTATTCACCAAGTATGCCAGGGCTATTACGGTGGCCGCCAAGGGCGGCGGCGACCCGGATTACAACGTGGCGCTGAAGCATGCCGTTGACAAAGCCAAGAGCATTAATATGCCCAATGACAACATCAACCGGGCCATTAAGAAGGGGACGGGGGAGCTGGCGGGAGAGTCCTATGAAACCGGCAGCTTCGAGGGCTACGGAGCCGGCGGCGTCGCCGTGATCGTAGACGTGCTGACGGACAATCGCAACCGAACGACGGCGGCCATGAAGCACGCCTTCGACAAGTACGGCGGTAATCTGGGCGTTCCGGGATGTGTCTCCTACATGTTTGAGCGAAAGGGGATCATCATCATTGAGAAAACGGAGGCGATATCCGAGGATCAGCTGATGGAAACGGCGTTGGACGCCGGCATGGAGGATATGCTGACCTACGACGACAGCTTCGAGATCCGGACGGCGTCAGATGACTTTAACCAAGTGGCAGAAGCCTTGAAAAACGCCGGTTACCAGCTGTTGGAGGCGGATGTGGAGTATGTGCCGTCCATGGAAACGACGCCCACAGACGAGCAGGATATCAAAAACCTGAAAAAAATGGTGGAGCTGCTGGAGGACAACGACGACGTCCAGAAGGTGTACCACAACTGTACCCTGGATTTGGGAGAGGGTGTCTGATCCTCCCGCGGTTTTCTTCGGGATTTTTTGAAATTTTCAAAATTTTTTCTGCCCGGAGCGATTTCCGTTTTGCATTTTCCCGGAGATGGTGGTATAGTGAAGATAACACGATAGTTTTGTGTAAACGTCCTGAAGTGTTCGTTAAGGATCTATAATTCAACCTACATGTTGACCTTGGGAATTCGCGTTCGTCCGGCTGATGTCAGGCCCCCATGCAGGGGAAAACAGAAGCGGAGACAGAGTACCCCCCTATCTGAGATAGGGTCTGAATTATATCCTGACGGCATGTCGGGATTTTTTTAACCACAGGATGGAGGAGAAAAATGGCGG
>JBGYKY010000048.1:0-5504 GCA_041836105.1 Bacillota bacterium
GGAGGTATGCCCCTCATTACTCATGATCGTCTGATAGGCCTGCTCCATGCCTCGCCCGGTGGTCACACCGAATTCAGAGATAACGACCGGCATCGTGTGATAATTGTTCAGAGCCTTGATGTAGGCGTAGTACCCGCTGCATGCCCCTCCACCGTTATCATCCTCCTCCGGAAGATAGTCGGCAATGGGGGGTGCATTCATTTCACCTATGCGGTGGCGCAGCAGCTGCAGCTCCAGCGTTCCCAATCGTGCCAGCAGCTCTGTCTCTCCGTACTGCTGCTGCTTCTCCATGGCTGTCAAATAATCCGGAGCAAACAGGTAGGCGCTGTAAGAAGCGAACTGCCCCGATCGGAATTCCTCAGTGCTTCGGATATTTTCCACATCAAAAGTAGCAAATTTTTGGTTTTTTCGAGCTACCAGCTCCGGATAGGCAAAGGGGTCCGTAAAAGCGGTGTTGTAAAAGGCCAGAAGCCGCTGCTGCCCGTAGCGCAGGGATTCGTATTCGATCATTCGATCCCCGGCCATACACATGGCAGCTTCAAAAGCGCTGGCGCCCGGAGCCGTGTACAGATACCTCCCCAGATAGCCGTTCTGCGCTCCGCCGGTCAGATTGGTGTAGGAAATCAGGCCCGCGTCCCACTCGATGCCAATGATGTAGCCCAGCACCCAAGGAGAAACATCATAGCGGTAGCTCCCTGATCCCAGCCCCCACCCGGAGGTGAAGGTTTTCTTGCCGTAAAGGATATCCACCGTACTGCGGCAATCCTCCATCAGGGCTCCCAGAAATTCTTCGTCATAGGCATTGCGGTGGGAGCGGGCAATATAATCGTTGACCCAGACCCCCTGCAAAAGCCAGAGCGGCTCCTGATGCTCCATTTCCCGCTGCCGGTTGTAATCGCGGAAAGCCCGGTAAAAGGCGGCGTTCTGTACGGAATAAACCCGTATGGTATTGGCGTCCATCTCCTGGATCAGCGCAAACCACCGCCGGTACGTATCGTAATCGATGACCTGCTCTGTGGGCCATCCGCCGGGCAGATCGCTGCCCAGGTTGACGCCCCGGATTTCAAAGGGCTGCGCACCGTTGCCCCGATCCATATAGATGCCGGAATCATCCGTTGTCATCATGGCGACAGGCGTGTCGTCGGCGCCCAAATCCACGCTCCAGCCCATGCGATAGTACATGGACCATGCGGCAAACAGGATGCCCACCAACAGGCAGATAATGATAATAAATCGTTTCACAGCCGCCGCCCCCTTAGTAGTTGTAGGCCCGATTCCAGGAGGGATGGCAGTAGCGCTGCAGGATGTGTATGTTCTCATCCATCCACTCGCCCCGCTGGCGAAGCCAGTCCTTTAGCTGCTCCACCGCTTCGCCCTGGCTGTGCACATTGCGTTCTGCCGGCAACAGCTGATCGCCTTCGATATAAGCGGACCAGCGGTCTGTGTTGCGCTGGATGGCCGGTCCCAGGTACTTCACGGTTTCATCTATGTATTGATTCAGGTACTCGTCGCTGAAATAGCTTTGCCGAAGCTCCTGGTACCGATCCATGGTTCGGCGGACAAACTCCTCATCTCTGAGCAGCATGGAAAACCACAGGTTCTGGGTTTTTTCCAAGCCCTCCGGCGGCGTCACATCAGTGGGAAAGTTGTTGCAGGCGTTGTTAAAATCCCAGACGCAAAGCCGGTATTTCTCCTGAAGGTTCTTGTACAGGTACGTGGAGTACCTGCCGGCGTCTTCATTTTTACAAAATTCATTGATCAGGTAGTAGTCTATAAAGGATGAAGTGTCGATCCAGTTTTGATAGCCGTATTTTTCGCTGTCGTAGTCGTAGCTGTACAGGGCCCGCTCAAAGGCCGACAGCTCCCGGCTTACCTCTGCCGCCATCTTTTTCGTAAGGCTGCCCCGCCCCGGATACTCGATGCTCATGTCCATGTTGGTCGCGATCATGGTGCGTTCCAGATAGGTGTCGATATTTCCCGTCCGCGTATCGCCGGATTCCGTAGGACGATCCATCCTCACCAGGTAACTGGTAGCCACCGTATCCTTAATGGTTTCCCGCAGGTGCAGGCGACAATCCTGCCCGTTGGTGATGGTTTCCACCATCAGATAAACGCCCCGATACTCTCCGTTGACCAGCAGCTCGCAAAACCGGACGTTGGGCGCGTAGTCCATGATTTCGCCGGAAATGTTATACCAGATATAATTGCGGATCAGACTCTTGTCCAAATAAGGTCCGTTGAGCACCCATTGGTGATGAGGGCTCATCCCCATCACCTCCAGGGGGCGCTGATCACCGTTTTCTTCGATAAAGCTCAACTGATAGGATGCTTTTTCAAAGGCCCGCGAGGAATGCCCCCGGAGGCGGCATTCCGACAGGGTGGTCACCGTCGGGGGATCCCCGGGGTGGTTGTTGCCATCGGGATGATCGACGATGGACAGTCTGGCATTGATCACACTTCGACCGTCATCGGCCAGGGTATGGATGCGTTCCCCGTAAAAATCAAACTGCTCCGTATTTTTCCCGGGAATGCTCTTTCCCCCGGTATCGACAAGGACCAGCGGAAGATGAGTACACAGCGCCCGGCCGTCGCAGGAGCATCCGGCATCCGGCTGACGGGCCACCCGATGCTGATGGATCCGTCCGTTATCCTGACCGGACAGCACCGTCCATCGGGGCAGCAGCAGTCCGACGACCATCAGGACACAGATCAGAAGCCCCCATTGCTTATATCGCTTCATCCCGCTGCCTCCATTTCACTGCCCTAACTGCTGATCTCATCGTTCTGAGCCACAATATTGAAGTATTCCAGCCCTTCGATCAGATAAATCTCATCGGTGATGTCCGTTTGCCGGTTTCTCCCTTCCTCCAGCCTTTTTCGACTCAACTCATAGATATATTCTACGCTGTCCCGGCCGGTATTCTTGGCCCGCATACTGGCCTTGGCTTTATAGTACTGAAAGATCAGCGCTTCGACCTTTTCCGAATCGGGGCGGGCCACCCGAATGATCAGCAGCATTCGGTTGTCGCTTTTGATCCGGCCGAAAACGAGAATAGTGGCAAAGATAAAGGCGCTGCCGATGGTTGCCACCTTGTAATCCCCGGCGCCGCAGCAAATACCCACCACGATGCACCAGAAAATGTAGACCGTATCCCGGGAATCCTTAATGACGGTACGAAAACGAACGATGGACAGAGCGCCCACCATCCCCAAAGACAGGGCGATGTTGTTGCCGATGACGATCATGACGGTGGTGGTGATCAGCGTCAGAATCACCAGGGAAATATTGAACTTCCGGCTGTACACGCTGCCCTCGTGGGAAATCATATAGGACAGGTAGATAAAGCATCCCAACACGAAGCCCGCCAGGATCCGGAGAAAAATCGTCTCCTCGGATAGATCCCCCGTCGTTCCCAGCAGATTCAGCAGATTTCCTTTCATCGTTCTTCTCCTTTTCTCCCTTATAAAAGTGCCGGCCGGGTAATTCCCCGGGCCAGGCAGTATTTGCTCACCGACAGCTCCGATCGATTGACCGGATAAATAAGATCCTTGATATAGCTGAGAAGAAACCCGTTGAATTTCACCTCCAGCACCACGTTGAAGGGGTCCAGCACGTAAGACTGCTGCAGGTCCTTGGAAAAAAGGTCCCACTGCGTCTCTGTGGCGGTAATGTTCCGATCTATAGTAATACGGATTTTATTTTCCTTGGCAATGAACGCTTTGCGCTGATACTCTACAATGGTGCGCGGGCGGTAACAGTACATCTGCATAACCCCGTAGCACTCCGCCGCAAAGGGCTCTCGATAAGACAACAACACCTGATGACGACCGGCGATGAGCTTCTGTGCATCCTGCCGGCTGAGACGCAAAGAACGCTTTTTCTGATAGGGCCCTTCCTTTTGCTTCATTTCCAGCATGGCAAAATCCGCCGAAGGATCGTAAATCCGGAGCCGGATTTTCCGCCGCATCTCCACGCCGTCGATTTTTTCGAAAAAATCCCGGTCATCCAGCGAATCGAAATACAGGGAGCGAATAGAATATCCCAAGGGCCCGTTGTGGCTGTCCTCCGTCATCACCTGGGACAGCGAGGCTGACAATTGCTGTGCCGCCACCGCGCTCATCAGGAATTTTTTCTCCTGGCGAAACACTTCGTTCAACCGACACGCTCCTTTCCCGCACTCAGGCGCCCCTGCCGCTCTTTCACGCTTCTCTGCTCTCCGCTCTTTATTGCAAAAGTGACTGATATATTATATCACATATTTATATGAAACGCATCCTCTGCAAGGGCGATATTCAAGGACTAATTTGCTCTTTTTTTCCTATTTTATCCTCAGCGCGCCGCATCTCCCGAAGAAAACAAATAATCCGAAACCCTTCTTCGTTCACGAAGATTCGGCTCGGATTATCCCTGCTTTGGTGCGCGATGAGGGACTTGAACCCCCACGGTCACCCGCTAGATCCTAAGTCTAGTGCGTCTGCCAATTCCGCCAATCGCGCATCTGTAAAGCGAAGCCCTGCGCTTCCTAAAAAAAATCCTGAAAATAAAAAAGATGGTGACTCCACCGGGAATCGAACCCGGGTTACCGCCGTGAAAGGGCGGTGTCTTGACCGCTTGACCATGGAGCCCCATAAAAAGCTAATAACCGGCGACGCCCTACTTTCCCAGGCAGCTGCCCGCCAAGTATCATCGGCGCAAAGGAGCTTAACTACTGTGTTCGAGATGGGAACAGGTGGAGCCTCCCCGCTATAGTCACCGGATATTAACCAGTTCCAGAGAGCCCGAAGGGCCCGAAGGAACCAAAATGGATTGAGAGCAAGCACCCTCAAAGCTGAATAATGGGAAAGAAGAAATACCTGAAACCATTGGTCAAGCGTTCGACCTATTAGTATCGGTCAGCTCAACATGTTACCATGCTTACACCTCCGACCTATCAACGTGGTAGTCTCCCACGGGTCTTAGCCTTGCGGCAGGAAATCTATTCTTGTGGGGGGCTTCGCACTTAGATGCTTTCAGCGCTTATCCCGTCCATACGTAGCTACCCAGCTATGCCCTTGGCAGAACAACTGGTGCACCAGAGGTATGTCCATCCCGGTCCTCTCGTACTAAGGACAGCTCCACTCAAATTTGCAACGCCCACAGCGGATAGGGACCGAACTGTCTCACGACGTTCTGAACCCAGCTCGCGTACCTCTTTAATGGGCGAACAGCCCAACCCTTGGGACCTACTTCAGCCCCAGGATGAGACGAGCCGACATCGAGGTGCCAAACACCGCCGTCGATGTGAACTCTTGGGCGGTATCAGCCTGTTATCCCCAGGGTAGCTTTTATCCGTTGAGCGATGGCCCTTCCACTCGGAACCACCGGATCACTAAGCCCTACTTTCGTACCTGCCCGACTTGTTTGTCTCGCAGTCAAGCTCCCTTCTGCCTTTACACTCTTCGCGCGATTTCCGACCGCGCTGAGGGAACCTTTGGGCGCCTCCGTTACTCTTTAGGAGGCGACC
>JBGYKY010000049.1:0-8821 GCA_041836105.1 Bacillota bacterium
AGTATACGGCCTGCTCCACCAGCCGATCGGTATTGTTATAGTACTTGGTATTGGTCTGGATGGAAAGCCTCCCCTCGCCGGTCGCCGGGTCAAACAGCGGCTCCAGCAGCTTGGCGCCGTCGATGGCCAGCTTTTCGATCACGATCCAGGCCAGCTCGTCCTCCGAAGCCGTGGGATTGTTTCGGACCAGCTCTTTGATGTATTCGGTATAGTTTGCCAGCTCCTTTTCCAGGACGCCCTTGACGATGACCGGGTTGGTGGTAGCGCCCACACCGCCGTTTTCTATGCTGTACGTCAGCTCTTTAATGGAACAGGAATCATTCCACACCTTAGTCTGGGGGAACTTCTGTCTCATTTCCAGTAATTTGCTCATGCGCTCTCTCCTTTCTTCCGGACGCTACTTTTTCTTCGCGTTCTTCCTCATGTCGATCACCACCGCTACGACGATGATCAATCCTTCAATGATCTGCTGCCAGTAAGGATTGACCGACAGCAGGGTCAGGCTGTTTCTCAGGACACCCAGGATCAGGGCTCCCACTACGGCGCCCCAGATGGTGCCGATACCGCCGGCATGACTGGTTCCGCCGATGGTGGTGGCCGCGATGGCGGTCAGCTCATATCCCGTAGCGGCGCCCGGGTGGACGCTTCCGGTACGTCCGGCAAAGACGATGGCGGCCACGCCGGCCAGCACGCCGCAGTAAGCATAAATCAGGGTCAGGTTCTTTTTGACGTTGATCCCGGAGACCTCCGCCGCCTTGATGTTAGCGCCGATCGCATAAACGCTCTTGCCGAAGCTGGTATTGTTGAGAAGGATCCAGGTGATGATAATACAGATAAAATACACGATGACCGGAACCGGGACCACGCCCAGCTTCCCGCCGAAGAAGGTGAAATCCGGCGTCAGAGTGCTGATGGGTTTCCCGGAGGTGTACAGCAGGGCCAGCCCCCGGGCAATGGTCAGCATCCCCAGCGTTGCGATAAAGGCCGGGATCCCGGTGTAGGCGATGAGGCTGCCGTTGATAGCGCCCAGGATCGCACCGATCAACAGGGCCGCCGCAATGGGGACGATAACCGGCATTTCACCCAATGCGGGGAAAAATTTTCCGCTGGCGCCAGCCGTCTGCCCCAGACTGGCGGCCACTACCCCTGCGAAGGCCAGAACCGACCCTACGGAAATGTCAATTCCCTTGGAAACGATGACCAAAGTCATCCCCAGGGCCATGATGCCGAAGATACTGCTCTGGATCAGAATATTAAAGATGTTGTTGGGGGTAAGAAAGGCGTTGGGCTTCACGATGGCCATCGCGACGACCATCAGGATCAGCACGCCGACGATGCCGTACTTCCGCAGAAGCGTCCTGGACTGGCTGATGGCCACGCCGCCCGGCTCCTTGATCTGTGTGTTGCTCATGGGGGTTCCTCCTGTTCTCCTATGCAGTCTTATCCATTACCGTACCGGTGGCATATCTCATAATCTCTGCTTGAGTCAGCTCCTTGCTGTTTTCCAGGATCCCGGTCATCCGTCCTTCGTGCATGATCAGGATCCTGTCGCTCATCCCCATCACCTCCGGCAGCTCGGAGGACACCATGATGATGCTCTTTCCCTGTCCGGCCAGATTGGTGATGATGCGGTGGATTTCAGCCTTTGCTCCTACGTCGATGCCCCGGGTCGGCTCATCCAGAAAAAGGATATCCGGCTCCGTCAGCAGCCAGCGGGCTACCAACACCTTCTGCATATTGCCTCCGCTGAGGTTCTGTATCTGCTGATACAGGCCGGGGGTTTTAATGGCCAGGGCGTCGATAAACTGCCTGCCGTCCCGGACCATCTCCCCTCCCTTCAGGAGTCCCAACGCATTTCTGTATTTTTTGATATTGGCGGTGGTCATGTTATCCAGAATGGACAGCATGGGGAAAATCCCGTCGGTCCGTCGATCCTCCGTCAGCAGCGCCATCCCGTTTCTGATGGCGTCTCTGGAACTGCGAACCGCCACCGGCTTTCCTCCGATGAGGATCTCCCCGGAAGTAATATGACGGATGCCGAAGATGGCCTCGACCACCTCCGTTCGCCCGGCGCCCACCAGCCCGGCAATGCCCAGGATCTCTCCCTTCCGCACCGAGAAGGACACATCCTTGAAGGTATTTCCCGCCGTCAGGTTCCGAACCTCCAGTCGGACGTCTCCGATGGGACAGACCACCTTGGGAAACATCTCGTCCACATTCCGACCCACCATCATGTGGATCAGCTTATCTACGGTCAGCTTATCCGTGTCCTCGGCGCCGATGTATTGTCCGTCTCGGAAAACGGTAATCCGGTCGGTGATCTCGTACACCTCGTCCAGCTTGTGGGAGATATAAATGAGGCTTTTCCCTTCTTCCTTCAGTTTTCTCATTATGATAAACAGCTGATCCACTTCCTTGTTGGTCAGGGCCGAAGTGGGCTCATCCATTATAATCAGCTTTGCGTCGTAGGAAATGGCCTTGGCGATCTCAATCATTTGAATCTTCGCTACGGACAATTCCCGCATTTCCGTCCGGGGATCCACGTCCAGATCGATCCGAGCCAGAACCTCCTTGCTCATATCGTACATCTTCCGGTGATCCACCAGGCCCAGCTTGTTCTTCGGTTCTCTGCCCAGCCAGAGGTTCTCCATAACGGGCCTTGATTCCACCGGGTTCAGCTCCTGGTGGATCATGGCAATCCCGGCATGAATGGCCTGCTGGGTATTCGCAATTTCGATTTTCCGGCCGTCAAAAAAGATTTCGCCCGACGTTGGCGGATGGATGCCGATAAGGCATTTCATCAGGGTAGACTTCCCGGCGCCGTTCTCTCCCATCAGCGCGTGAATTTCCCCCGGGGCTACCCTCAGATCCACGCCGCGGAGCGCCTGCACTCCGGGGAAGGTTTTGACGATACCCTTCATTTCCAATAAATATTTTTGTTCCGACATAATCGTTTCCCCCAACCTGGTTTAATTGGGGAAAGGGCCGAGCCCTTTCCCCAAATAGAAGCGTTCTTTACTGGAAATCGGCAATGTTTTCCGGCGTGATCAGGACGAAGGGCACCCAGGTGACGGGTTCTACGGCTTCGCCGCCCAGCACAGCGGATACAACGCCTACGGCACCGCCGCCCTGACCTTCGGCATCCTGCAGAACGGTAGCGGCCAGCGTTCCGTCAGCAACGGCGTTGCGAGCATCGGGGATCGCATCGACACCCATCACGACAACATCGGTCCTGCCGGCAGCCTGGAGAGCCTGTACGGCGCCCAGCGCCATTTCATCGTTGTTGGCCAGGATCGCATTCAACTTGTCGCCATAAGCGGTCAGCCAGTTTTCCGTCAGGGTCAGCCCCTGGTCTCTCTGCCAGTTCCCGGATTCCTTCGCCAGAATAGTGAAGTTGGTTCCGGCCAGGCTTTCCTCGTTTCCTTCGGTCCTCTTCAGGGCGCCCTCGTTGGACAGGATACCCTGCAGGATGCCCACGCCGCCGCCGTCGGGCAGCAGATCCTTCAGATATTCTGCCTGGAACTTACCGGCGTCTATTTCCTGGGAGCCCACATAGTACACGTTTTCGGGCAGCTCACCCTCGCCGAAGGGATTCCTGTTGACATAGACCAGCGGGATGCCGGCCTCCGCAGCCGCATCGGTAATGGGGCCCATAGCACTGGTATCCACCGGTACGACGATGAGAGCGGCTACGCCCTGCTCGATCATGGCCTTTACCTGATCCTGCTGCTTGATCACGTCCTCCTGAGCGTCCTGAACGTCCAGGGTCAGCCCTGCCTCTGCGGCTTTCAGCATCGCAGCATCCACGATATAGGTCTGGAAGGTGTCGTTAAAGTTGTTGCAGGAGTATCCCACCTTCACGGTATCCGCCGCAGGGTCCTCCGTGTCGCTGCCGCTGCCGCAGGCTGCCAGGCCCAGGGCAAGGACAAGTACCAGCATCAAGGCAAGTATTTTCTTCATTTCTCTTTCCTCCATGTATACAATGGTTTTATATATCAACGACCCTATTGTCGTCAATACCTCTTGATCCGCTCCGCCGCGTTTCGCTTCTGCCGCGGTCCGCTGCATTTCCGGCGCAGGGCCGGCAAAGCCGCCCGCCGGCAGCGGCTGTGCGCTCCGCCGCCGGTTTATCGGATTTCGCTGAATCTCACCGGCCGCCCTTCCTTCACGGATTTTTGCGCAGCCAGCCACATCTTAATGGGCTGCAGCCCGTCAAAGCCCACCACCGGGGTTTCCGTGTCATGGAGGATCGCCGCCATAAACTGTTTCATTTCTTCAGCAAAGGAATCCATGTATCTTTCCAGGAAGAAATACTTAGGCTTCTCTCCGAAAACGCCCTCCGCCGTGCTCCAGACGGCCGTGGACGGCGTCTCATTGCCGATTTCCACCTTTCCTCGGGAGCCGAAGGCTTCCACCCGCTGATCGTATCCGTATACCGCCCTCCGGCTGTTATCGATGACGCAAAGGCCGCCATTTTCAAAGCGGATAGTAATGATCGCCGTGTCCACATCTCCCGCTTTTCCGATGGCCGGATCCACCAGACAGGCGGCAGCGACGTAAATCTCAGTGGGCTCACAGCCCATCATAAACCGGGCCATATCGAAATCGTGAATGGTCATGTCCATAAACATGCCGCCGGAGGCCGCAGCGTACTCCGCCGACGGCGGCTCCGGATCCCGGGAGGTGATCTTCAGGATGTGGATGTCTCCCAGAGTGCCGTCCTGGATCAGCGCCCGAACCCTTCGGAAGTTCCTGTCAAACCGCCGGTTGAACCCGATCTGCAGCTTGACACCGGCCTTCCGGGCCGCTTCAATGACGGCCTCCACCTTGGGGATGGTCAGATCCACCGGTTTTTCGCAGAAGATATGCTTTCCCGCCTCGGCGGCTTCCACTGAAATCTGGGAGTGGGTGTCCGTAGAGGAGCACACCAGCACCGCATCGATTTCCGGGTCATTTAGAATGTCGCGATAATCCGCCGTGGCCACCGGGATGCCCTGCTGCTCCGCCCAGTCCCGGGCGGCGTCGTAGTAGATGTCCGAAATGGCCTTGATCTCCACCTCCGGGATATAGTTCATAATGCTCAGGGTGTGCACCCTGCCGATTCTCCCGGCCCCGATAATCCCTATCTTCAGTCTTTTATTTTTACCCATTGTCCCTCTCCTTGTAACCTATAAACCGGTTTTTTCCGCAATGAATCTCCTGGCCCGGATAGCGTATTCCAAGGGGTTTGCCACAGCGGGGTCCTGTTCGGCTTCCACCACCATGTATCCCTCGTAGCCGGCCTCGTCCAGGGCCCGGAAGACCGGATCAAAATCGATGCAGCCATCGCCGGGAATGGTGAAGGTTCCCGCCCGTACCCCCTGCAGGAAGCTCCAGCCTTCCACCTTCGCCTTGGCCACCACCTCCGGCCGGACATCCTTCAGATGGACATGGGAAATCCTGTCCATATACTTATTCAGCACTCCCATGACGGCATCCTGAGTCCCCTCGGAATAGTAGAGGTGGCCGGTGTCAAAGAGCAGGGTCACCTTATCGCTGACCATGGACATAAAGCGGTCGATCTCTTCCGGCGTCTGGACGCCGGTCCCCATATGGTGGTGACACGCCAGCTTCATCCCCTTTTCTCCCGCCAGCTCCGCCAGCATGCTGAATCCGTCGGTCACCGCCGTCCACTGAGCCTCGGTGTACACCGGCTTGGCAGCAAAGATGGGGTCAGCAAGCCCCTGGATGCTGTTGCCTACCTCCGCCGCGCCGATGACCTTTGCCCCCATGGCGTGCAGGAAATCTCGGTGCGCAATAAATTCGGCGGCCACCTCCTCTCCGGTCTTTGTCGTGAAGCAAGCGCTGAACCAGGCGTTGCAAATCTCCAGTCCCCGAAGATCCAGAGCCTTCTTCAGCACCTCCACGTCCCGGGGATATTTGTTGCCCACCTCGGATCCGGTGAAACCGGCCAAGGCCATCTCGCTGACGCACTGCTCAAAGGTGTTCTCTCCGCCCAGGTCCGGCAGGTCGTCATTGGTCCACCCGATGGGTGCAATCCCCAGCTTTACTTTGTTTTTGTCCATGCTGTTTTCCTCTTGAACTTTCTTCGCAATCTTCGCAATTTCTGCTGCAAGCTTTCCGATCCTCCCGAAGCTTTCCGGAGGCTTCTCAGAATTTGCGGGCCTGCTCCACATGCCTGGCCACATCCCTGGCGGCCTCTTCCACCGCCTTGTGCCTGGAAATCTGGGCTACGCCCACTCTCCACCAGGCGTCATAGCCTCCGGTCATGGTTCCCGGAACCGTCTTGATGTCCACCAGCGTGGACCGCTCGGCGGCCCGCATGGCCTGAATGGCCTCTTCCAGCTGCTTCAGGCTGGTTGCCGTGTATCCTTCGCCGCCGTAGCCTCTGGCCACCATGGCGAAATCGATGGGAAGATATTCCCCGGTGAGCCGCCCCGTTTTTTCCTCACGGTATCGGTACTCATTGGCAAAGCTGGGGATCCCCTGACTTTTCTGCAGGTTGTGGATACACTGGCACCCATTGTTGTCCAGCACGATCAGATTAATCTTCAGTCCCTCCTGCAGGCTGGTGACAAATTCGGAGTGGAGCATCTGAAAGCTCCCGTCCCCCAGGATGGCGTACACCTCCCGATCCGGCTCGGCGATTTTCACACCCAGGGCCGCATTGACCTCGTATCCCATGCAGGAGAAGGCATACTCAACGTGATAGACCCCTTCCGACCTGCATCGCCATACCCGCTGCAGATCGCTGGGCAGACTGCCGGAGGCCGTAACCATGATGGCATCCTTGGGAAGAAGCTTCTCGTTCAGCTCACCCAGGATCCGGGTCTGCGCCAGTCCGTCGGGATGCTCCAGGCCGTACAGTCGGTCCACTTCATCGTCCCAGGCCTTGCGGGCCTCGGCGATCTCTGTGGTGTAGCCGCTCTTATAACCTCTGCTCCGCAGCTCGGCGCTCAGGGCCTTCAGAGCCATCTTGGCATCGGCAAAAATGGGCATTGCATCCATTTTGTAGGCGTCCATCGGATTGATGTTGATGGAGATCATCTCCATGTCTTCGTTCTGATACGCCCAGCGGGAGCAGGTGCAAAAATCGTTGAGCCGGGTCCCCACGCCCAGGATCAGGTCGGCCTTGGCTACCAGCTGATTGGCGGCGGAGGTCCCGGTCAGGCCGGCCCCTCCCATATTGTAGGGATTGTCAAAGAGCACGACCCCCTTTCCTGCCTGGGTTTCGCCAAAGGGTATGTGGAACTCTCGGGTAAAGGCGATCAATTCCTCCGCTGCGTCGGAATAGGCTACTCCCCCGCCGGCGATGATAAAAGGCTTCTGCTTCTTTACGATCAGATCCGCAGCCATCTGCACCATGGCCGGGTCGATATCCCGCCGCTGGATGTAGTGCACCCTCTTTTCCAGGAATTCTGCCGGATAGTCATATACCTCGCCCTGAACGTCCTGCGGCAGACAAAGGGTGACGGCGCCCATTTCGGCCGGATCCGTCAGGACCCGCATGGCGTTGATGCAGGCTGCCATCAGCTGCTCCGGCCTGGCAACCCGATCCCAATATTTGCTTACCGGCTTAAAGGCGTCATTGGCGGTGATATTGTAGTCGTAGGGCTGTTCGATCTGCTGAAGCACCGGGTCCGGCTGCCGGCTGGCGTAAGCATCTCCCGGAAGGAACAGCACGGGAAGCCGGTTGGCAGTAGCCGTTCCTGCCGCCGTTACCATATTCAGGGCGCCGGGCCCGATGGAGCTGGTGACCGCCATCATTTGGCGCCGCCGCTTCTGCTTGGTAAAGCCCAGGGCAATATGCGCCATCCCCTGCTCATTCTTTCCCTGATAATAGCGAAGTCCGTGGCCATCGCTTTCCAGAGCCTCCCCCAGCCCTACCACATTGCCGTGCCCAAAGATACCGCAAACCCCCTGGACAAACTTCACCTCTTCCCCATCCACCCGGATGTACTGGTTGTCCAGAAAACGTACCAGTGCCTGGGCCGTGGTCATTCTTTCAGTCTTCATCATCCTCTTCCTTCCCTTTCTTACAGGATCCGACGCTCCTGCGTTCTGCGCCGCAGCGTTTGCCGACGCCCCTCCCTGCCCGGCCTACAGCCCGCAGCCTCATAGCCTGACGGCAACCCGCTCCCGCAGGGAGCGGGTTGCCGCAAAGGCTGCCTCCGTGTCCCTGGTCCCGTCGTACACAGTAATTTCCGGCTGTCGCTTTTCCAGGATGCAGTCGATAAATTCCCTCATTTCCAGCAGATAGGCCTCGGCAAAGCGTTCCTGGAAGCTCTGAGAGCATTCGTTGACGACGCCTGTTCCGTCAAAGATGGTACAGAGATTTTTTCGGGGCTCGGCGGCAATCCTCAGAGAGCCCTTCTCTCCGATGATTTCCGTTTCCACGTGATACCCGTGGGCTGCGTCCCTCCCGGCGTGAAACAGAGCCATCGTATTGTTATTGAACCGCATCATGGCGCAGGCGTTGTCAGAATCGCCGAACTCAGCAAATTCCGGGTGAACAAAGGCGCCGCCCATGGCATACACCTCTTCCGCCTCTCCCCCCAGAAACCAGCGGGCCAAGTCGATGTCGTGCACCGCCATGTCGATGAAAATACCGCCGCTTGTGGGCGCAAAACGGACAGCGCCCGCGATGTTTGTTTCCGGATCTATGCTGGCAAACTTGGCCAGGTACGGCCGGCCGATCCTTCCCTCTCGGATCAAGCGCTTGGCATACGCGTAAGACGGGTCATACCGCCGCATGAACCCCAGCATAAAGATCTGATCCGGATGAGCCTCCACCGCCCGCTCCGCTTCTCTGCATTCCTCC
>JBGYKY010000050.1:0-3899 GCA_041836105.1 Bacillota bacterium
GAATGCCCCGGCTCAGCTTCTCCACGGCCGCCGGCTGATCTCCGGTGGCACGGTATTCAGAGATGAGTGTAAACTTGTTCATAGCCCTTACATTATACCCTTTTCTCCTGTTCAAAGCAAATTTTTCTGAGGGAAAACCCCGCCAGCTCCCCTTGTTCCCGACGCCTTCCTGTGATATACTGGAAAAACGAAATTACGGATCGAAGGAGCTGCTATGTTTGAAAAATTGCGAAAACAGTCGGGCCTGCGCACCGGAAAAACCCTGAAGACCAAGCCGGTGGTCCAGCATCTTTCCCCCTTGAACGAAACGGAATTCATCGCCCGGATGGCGGAAAAGATCGCCACCACCGACGTTATCGAAAACGAATTATACCTTCAGCACAATGTGAAGCGCGGCCTTCGGAATGCTAACGGCACCGGCGTCGTGGTGGGCCTGACCCGGGTCGGCGACGTTTGCGGCTATCAGATCAACGAAAACAAAGAAAAAGTCCCGGTAGACGGGAAGCTGTATTATCGCGGCTATGATGTGGAGGATCTGGTTAACAGCTGCATCCGGGAGGATCGGTTCGGCTTTGAGGAAACCACCTATCTGCTGATGTTCGGCCACCTGCCCACCCGCCGTCAGCTGGCGGAGTTTAACCGGATGCTGGGGCGGAAGCGGGATCTCCCCATGGGCTTTGCCAGAGACATGATCCTGACCGCTCCCTCGGTAAACATCATGAACAAGCTGGCCCGGAGCGTGCTGGCTCTCTATTCCTACGACCCGCTGCCGGAGGATACCTCTGTGGCCAACGTGCTCCGCCAGTCCATTGACCTGATCGGCTACTTTCCCAGCCTGATCGCCTACGGTTACCAGGCCAAGTGCGCCTACTTCGACAACAAGAGCCTTCACCTCCACTACCCCATTCCGGAGCTGACCACGGCGGAAAACATCCTTCGGATGATCCGGGCCGACGGAAGCTACACGGATCTGGAGGCTAAGCTGCTGGACATCTGTCTGACGCTCCATGCGGAGCACGGCGGCGGGAACAACTCGACCTTTGCCACTCACCTGATCACGTCTTCGGGCACCGACACCTATTCCGCCATCTCAGCGGCGGTGGGCTCCCTGAAAGGCCCCAAGCACGGCGGCGCCAATATCGCCGTCATCGACATGGTGGCGGACCTGAAGAAAAACGTCAGGGACATCACCGACTACAAGTCAGTGGAGAAATACCTGGTCCGGGTGCTCAAGGGCGAAGCCAACGATGGAAGCGGCCTGATCTATGGCCTGGGTCACGCCATCTACACCATTTCCGATCCCCGGGCCCGGGTGCTGAAAAGCATGGCCAGGAGGCTGGCTGAGGGCAAAAATCTCCTGGACGATTTTATGCTCTGCGACTTTATCGAGCGACGGGGCGCCGAGCTGTACGAGGAGGTTACGGGAAACCGAAAGCCCATGCCTGCCAATGTGGATCTGTATTCCGGGTTTGTTTACAATGCCCTGAACATCCCCGCCGATATTGCCACCCCCCTGTTTGCCACCGCCCGGCTGTCCGGCTGGTGTGCGCACCGGCTGGAGGAGCTGGTCTCCGGCAAGCGGCTGATGCGCCCCGCTTACAACTGCGTGCAGCCCCACCTGGAATACACTCCCATGGACCAACGAAAATAGTACACAACGGACCGGGGCTTTTCAGAACCGGTCCATTGCTTTTAGCGGGAGCACGATTCGACGCCGTGAAAGAGGGCTGAAATGAAAACTGCCATCATCAAACTGATCATTGCCATAGCCGCTTTTTCCCTGACCGTGGCTGCGGTGGTAGGCACCATTTCCTTCTCCCGGAGCTCCGAATACCTGCAGCGGGAAATCGAGTCCAACATCCGAAACAACGCGGAGAAATATGCCAATCGATTCAGCGCTATTTTCAGCCACACGGAAGGACTGGTGGATTCGGTATCGGCATTCGTATCCGTGACCTTTGACCCGGCGGAGCTGGAACGGGATCCCGCCTACATGGAGCGATACAAGGAGCAGCTGAAGGGTGTTCTGGCCCGTACCATTTCCTCCACCGCTATCGCTCACGGGCTATACGTCACCTTCAATCCGGAGCTTACCGGCAACAACGACGAAGACTGGTTCGCCTATCAGAACGGGGCGGCTACCTATATCGAGGCCGATTTCGAGCAAAACCGCCGCGACTTCGAGGAGCCCATTCCCGAGGAAATGCAGTACTTTTTTGCGCCCATCAGGGCCGGAAAGGCCGTATGGACGGGCCCCTACTACGACAAGGACATCGGCATCCACGTTCTCTCCTACTCCGGTGCGATCTATGCAGGCGACCTGTTCGTAGGCATTGCCGGCGCCGATGTGACCACCGAGGACACCACCGACCTGATCAAGGGAATGCACCCCTACGACAATAGCGGCTTTGCCTTCCTGCTCAACGACAAATTGGAGTTTATTATTGCACCGGAGTCTATTCAGGCCGCCTCGTTTTACGAGCTCCTGCCCGATAGCTACAGCTCCGAAGCATCGCTGATGCAGGAGGCGTCGGGCAACCTGCGGATGGAGCTTGACGGAAATCGCTACCTGATCGGCTATGCCCGGTTGAACAACGGATGGATCCTGGGGATTGCCGAGCTTCGGGAGCACGCCTTCAGCCCCATTCACAATCTGAACCGGGTGCTGCTGGGCTTGGGCGCTGCCGTTACCTTTTTGATCATCGTGTTTTCTGTGCTGTTTTCTATTTCCTTCTCCCGCCCCATCAGCCTCCGGCAGCACACCCTGGAAGCGCAGAACCGAGAAAAGGATATCCTCCTGATCTATCAGTCCCGACAGGCTAAGATGGGAGAGATGATGGGCAACATCGCCCATCAGTGGAAGCAGCCCCTCAACAGCATCAACCTGGTGCTGGCCAACATTATGGACCGATACCGGTACGGCGACCTTTCCGAAGCCAGTCTGGCGGCCAGCATCGGGAAGGCGGAGGGCATTATTCGGGACATGTCCGAGACCATCAATGATTTCACCGGCTTTCTGAAGCCGCCGAAGGAAAAGGAGGTCTTCGACGTTCACGACAGCATGGACCGGGCGCTGTCCATGATGGAAGAAAGCCTGCACAAGCATCGCATCCGGCTCCGCTACCAGCGGGAGGAGCCCTGCATGGCCTACGGCTATGCCAATGAGCTGTCCCATGTGCTGTTTAACATTATCAGCAATGCCCGGGATGCCATTGCCGAAGCGAACCCGCCCGGGCGCCAGATCGATATCCGCATCCGACAGGAAGGACGCAGCCTGTTTATCCAGGTGATCAACCGGGAATGCCGGATCGAAAAGGATATCCTCCCCCGCGTCTTCGACCCCTACTTTACCACCAAGGCGGAGAAGGACGGGACCGGCATCGGGCTGTATATTTCAAAGGTCATCGTTGAACAGCGGATGAACGGGCGGATCTGGCTGCAAAATATTGCCGACGGCGTCAGCTGCGCCATCAGTCTGCCCGCCTCATCCCACATCCGTTTCCAGGAGGAATCTCATGAACCGGCATGACCACACCGTGCAGGAGCACCTTTTAAAGGAGCTCAAGCTTCTCTACGTGGAGGATGACCCGGCAACGTCCGAGGAGCTGAGCCAGTTTCTCAAACGTCGCGCCGGCAAGGTTTATGTAGCCGAAAACGGGGCCGATGGCCTGGCGCTCTTCGAGGAGCACCGACCGGATATCATCATTGCCGATCTGTTTCTGCCGAAAATGAGCGGTATCGACATGGTAAAAAGCATTCGGGCAAAGGGCTTTGCAACCCCGGTAATCATTACCTCTGCTGTTAGCGACTCCCACGTCATCCTCAGCGCTGTGGACGCGGGGATCCTCAAATACCTGCTGAAGCCCATCCGCACCGCAGAGCTGCTCAAGGAGCTTTCA
>JBGYKY010000051.1:0-12389 GCA_041836105.1 Bacillota bacterium
CCTGGTCAGCGGCGGCAATATCGACGTCAACATCCTCAACCGGGTCATTACCCGGGGGATGGTGATGAGCGGCCGCCGGAGCACCGTCAACATCGCTCTGATCGATAAGCCGGGTCAGCTGCTGGGAGTAGCGGATGCCATCAGCAGCCGGGCCGGAAACGTCATCGCCGTTCACCATGACAGCAGCGATCCCAATATGGCCATTAACAGCTGTTTCCTGCGGGTGGTCATGGAAACTCGGGATCATGAGCAGGTACGGGAGATCGAGGAGGAGCTGCTGCACAGAGGCTTCCACCTGGTGGAAAGGGAGAAGGGAAATGAAACAGCGGATGTTTGAGCTGAAGCTGCAGGGCTATTGCTGCAGCCAGATCATTATGGCCGTCAGCCTGGAAAGAATGAAAAGAGACAATGAAGAGCTGGTGGCATCCATGGCCGGGCTGTGCAACGGGCTGGAGCAGGGACTTCTCTGCGGCTGCCTTTCGGCGGCAGCCTGCGTCATCGCCCTGGCAGACCCTGCTTTCAAAGAAAAAGGAACGCTGGAGGAGCTGACCGACTGGTTCGAAGAAAGCTATGGCTGCCTTCAGTGCCGGGAGCTGCTGGACGGCAAGCTGGAAAACCATGTGGAGCTGTGCCCCCGCATGGTGGAAGGCACACTGCTGCGGCTGGAGGAGCTGCTGGAATGGTAGACAGGGCGCAGTTCCGGCACAACCCCATGGAAGCCTGGATCAAGGGGGTGGTGGGGGATACCGTTCCGGGGCGGCTCCGCCGGGAGGCGCTGGAGCGATACCAGCTTCGGCAGCTGAATGCGACCCTGCGTCATGCGGTTCAGGGAAGCCCGGCGTATCGGGAATGGCTGGCGGATCTGGGAGACCGGCCCCTGACGGGATTGGAGGAGCTGGAGGAGCTGCCGCTGATGGATCAGGGAATGCTCCGGGATCGGGGCGAGGAGATGGTCTGCCTCCCGGCCAGAGATATCAAGCGGATTGTTACTCTGGACACCAGCGGCTCCGGGGGGCCGCCCAAGCGGGTCTGGTTTACGGAGAGCGATCAGGAGCTGACCGTTGATTTTTTTCATCACGGCATGCAAAACGTGGTTCTTCGTGAGGATCGGGTGGCTGTCTGCATGCCGTATGAAACGGAGGGCTCCGTGGGAGACCTCCTGATCAAGGGGCTCCGGAGACTGGGTACGGCGGTTTGGGGCGTCGGCTTTCTTTCGGAGCCGGCAGCCTTCCCGGAGGTGGCTGCGCTGATGGAGCGGGAGCGCATAACGGCAGCCGTGGGAACGCCCCGGCAGATGGCCCGGCTGGCGGAGATGTTCCGGGGGAGGGACAGCGCCATGAAACGGGTGCTCCTCAGCGCCGAATATGTCGATCCGGCGGTGGTGCGCCGCGTGGAAGAGGCTTGGGGCTGCCGGGTGTTTGAGCATTACGGCATGACGGAAATGGGGCTGGGAGGCGCCGTCAGCTGCCGGATGAGGCAGGGATATCACATCCGGGAAAACGATTTGCTGGTCGAAATCATTGATCCGGATTCGGGGCGGCGTCTGCCCGACGGGGAATGGGGCGAAGTGGTGTTTACGACCCTGACCCGGAGGGGGATGCCCTTCATTCGTTATCGTACCGGCGATCGAAGCCGGATCCTGGCGGAGCCCTGCGGATGCGGAAGCTGCCTGAAGCGGCTGGACCGGGTGCAGGATCGGGGTGTTCCCAAGAATTATGAGCGCTGGTAGCGGGAGAGTGAGGAAATCATGAAAGCATTGATCAAAAAAGGGCGGGAGCTGCTGGATCGGGGCGAAGATTTTGTGCTGGCCTCGGTGCTGGAAACCCGGGGATCCACCCCGCGAAA
Organism: Bacillota bacterium; assembly: GCA_041836105.1. Lineage (GTDB taxonomy): Bacteria > Bacillota > Clostridia > Peptostreptococcales > Anaerovoracaceae > UBA5559. The sequence goes on from JBGYKY010000051.1 coordinate 1,846, forward strand.
AAAAGGGGCTGCCATGATGTTGACCCGACAGGGCGAATTTTTGGGAACTGTGGGCGGCGGGAAGCTGGAGGCGGAGTGCCAGCGGCTTTGCTGGGAGGGGCTGGAGACGGGGCGGTCGGAAACGGCACATTTTTCTCTGACTCCCAGGGAGCAGCAGGGCCTGGATATGCGCTGCGGCGGCGATACATCGGTACAGATCGACTACGTGCACCCGGATCGCCCCGAGGAGTTTCTGCGGCTTCAGTCCATGAAGGAACGGGTGCTGATCTTCGGCGGCGGGCACATCGGGCTCGCCCTGGAAACGCTGCTCCGGTTTGTGGGGTTTGAAACCGTGGTGCTGGATGACCGCGAAGAATATGCCAACAGGGAGCGCTTTCCGGAGCCCGCCGGGCTGAAGATCATTTCTTCCTATGAGAAGGCGTACGAGGGCGTGGAAACCGACGAGGATACCTATGCCGTCATCGTGACCCGGGGGCATCAGGGCGATCATGAAGTACTCCGGGAGGCGCTGAAGCGGCCCCACGCCTACATCGGCATGATCGGCAGCCGCAACAAGGTGCGGATCACCTTTGACCTCCTTCGAGAGGAGGGAGTGCCGGAAGAGCTTCTGGAGAGAGTGCGGGCGCCCATCGGCCTGAAAATCTCCGCAGAAACGCCGGAAGAGATTGCCGTCAGCATTGCGGCGCAGATGATAGAGCAAAGGGCACAGCATGGCTGAGAGCGTCGGAGCACTGATCCTGGCAGCGGGATATTCCAGCAGGATGGGAGCGTTTAAACCGCTTTTGACGCTGGGCGGAAAGCCGGCCCTGCGCCATCTGGCGGAAGCCTTTCTGACAGGGGGGATCCCCCGGGAGAATATCCTTGTGGTGACGGGCCATGCCCGGCAGCAGCTGCAGCCCTTGATCCGGGAGCTGGGGATCCGGGAAATCTTTAATCCGGCTTATGGCGAGGGGATGTTTTCCTCCATTCAGGCAGGCCTGCGGCAAATGACGGCGGGCTCCGGCGAGAACGCCCCGGCGGGAGCTGGGGGCGGATCCTGTCCTGCGGCTGCCGGCAGTGCAGGCAACCTAAAGGAAGTGCTGTGGAAGGGCATCCTGCTGACCCAGGCGGACTGTCCGCTGCCGGATCCGGTGACCATTGGGATGCTTCTTGCGGAGGCGGCTTCCGGTGCCGGGATCCTAGTCCCCACATACCGGGGAAAGAAGGGGCACCCCATCTACCTTCCCGCTGCTTTTTTTTCGGAGATTGCGGCATACCGGGGGCAAATGGGGCTGAAGGGCTTCCTTTTCGAACGGCGGTCCGGGATCCGACTGGTGGAGACGGGCGACGAAGGGGTGGTGCTGGACATGGATACCCGGGCGGAGTATATGGAAATGGTCCGATATCTCCGCTGGAAGGAAGATCGCTCCCTGCGGGCGGTCCAGACCGACCGGATGAAGCAGGGGCGAACCCCGGACCGGCGGCTTTCGGTCGCGGCGGCCCTGAAGAAAGGCCAGCGACTGATTTTGATCCGTCACCTGCAGCAGGTTCAGGTGGGGGAGCCCATTTTTCTGGGACAGACGGATCTTCCCCTGTCAGAAGAGAGCCGGGCGGGAGCGGCCGCCTGCCGGGCAGCACTGGCGCGGCTGAAGCCCAACGCGGCGGTCATCCATACCAGCGATCTGCTTCGCGCCCGAAAAACGGCGGAGCTATTGCAGGAGGGCGGATCCGGCATCTTTGGGAGGGAGGCCGGGGTGGAGGCGCACCCCTTCCTTCGGGAAATTCATCTGGGTGATTGGGACGGAAAGACCGTCCGGGAAATTCAAAACGCTTTCCCCGAGGCCTATGAGCAGCGGGGCCGAGATATGGCCGGGTTTAAGGGAAGTCCCGGCGGGGAAAATTTTTTTGATCTGCAATATCGGGCGCTGCGGGGCTTGGTCCCCCTCATTGAGTCGGCAGATGGGGAGGATTTGGTGGTGGTGACCCACCTGGGCGTGATCCGGATGCTGCAGGCCGATTGGGCGGGGAATAACGGGGATGCTCCCGGTGAAACAGCCCCAGGATACGGCGAAATATTGGTGTTGGAAGGGAAAAGAGGTTTGTGATATGAAGGAAATAGCGGTGGAGCATGCTGTTGGCGCGGTCTTGGCCCACGATCTGACACAGATCATTCCCGGGCAGTTCAAGGGAAGCCGGTATAAGAAGGGGCATATTATCCGTCCGGAGGATATCGAGGTCCTTCTGAGCATGGGCAAGAAAAATATATACGTCCTGGAAATGTCGGATCAGGACGTTCATGAAGACGAAGCTGCCCTGCGGATCGCCAGGGCGGTTACCGGATCCGGCATCGGCTTTCAGGCCAGGGGAGAGGGCAAGGTAGAGATGTTTGCCGCGGAGGACGGCCTGCTTAAGATCAATCGTTCCCTGCTGGAGGCCCTGGTGGAGGACGACCAGGTGGTATTGGCCACCGTTCACGAAAACAGGCTGATGCAAAAGGGAGATAAAATCGCTGGCACCCGGGTCATTCCTCTGTTCATCAGGGAGGAAGCCATTCTTCGGGCAGAGGAGCTATGTCGGCAGGCTGCGGAAAGGGGAGAGGCTCCTGTCCTGGCGGTTTGGCCCCTGCAGAGCAAAAAGGTGGGCGTGGTGACCACCGGAAGCGAGGTATATTCCGGGCTGATCGAGGATCGGTTCGGGCCGGTGCTGGTGGACAAATTCAACCGGCTGGGCAGCCGGGTATTCCGTCAGGTGTTTGCCGATGACGACGAAGAGATGATCGCGGGCAAGATCCGGGAGCTGCTTTCGGAGGGCGCGGAGATGATTGCCGTCACCGGGGGGATGTCCGTGGATCCGGACGACCGGACCCCCATGGGGATCCGAAGGGCCGGCGGGCAGATCATCACCTATGGGGCATCGGTGCTGCCTGGAGCTATGTTTATGCTGGCCACCATCGGCGACATTCCGGTCGTGGGGCTTCCCGGATGCGTCATGTACAGCCGGAGCAGCATCTTTGATCTGATTGTGCCCCGGCTGCTGGCCGGGGAGCTGCCCAGCAAAAAAGACATGAAAAAGCTGGCTTACGGCGGCCTTTGCCTCAACTGCCAGGAATGCAGCTATCCCCACTGCGGCTTTGGCCGGTAACGGGGAAATATTCGGGAGAAGGAAATGAAGCTATTAACGATCGATACCCTGGAGCAGGTTCGGGAAAAGCTGCATCGCTATTTCTCCGCTGTGGAGCGGCGGACCGAGGAGGTCCCCCTGCAGCAGGCCGTGGGACGATATCTGGCGGAAGACCTGGCAGCGCCGGCAGACCTGCCGGAAAGGGATCGCTCCGTGGTGGACGGTTATGCCGTCGCGGTGGCGGATACCTTTGGTGTGTCCGAGTCCTCACCGGTCCTGCTGGAGCTGATCGGGGAGGTAGAGATGGGCCGGGAGGCATCGCAGCGGATTGCGCCGGGACAGGCGATCTATACGCCCACCGGCGGTATGCTGCCGCCGGGCGCCGACAGCGTGGTGATGCTGGAATATGCGGAAAGGATGGATGAAAGACACCTGGCAGTGTATGCGCCCGCGGCGCCGGGCAGCGGGGTGATGCGCCGGGGAGAAGACGTTCGAAAAGGGCAGGTCCTCTATCGGAGCGGTCACCGGGTGACCAGCCGGGATGCAGGAATGCTGGCGGCCATGGGGCAGGCCTTTCTGCCGGTTTTTGTGCCGCCGACGGTGGCCATTCTTTCCACCGGCGATGAGGTGGTCAGTATTTTGGAGGAGCCTGGGCCGGGCCAGGTACGCGATATCAATTCCTACGCCCTGTCGGCGCTGGTTTGCGGACTGGGCGCCCGGGTGAGCTCGGTGGCCCTGATCCGGGATTCCCGGGAGGCGCTGGCCGAAGCGCTTCGGGAAGCGCTTCGGCGAAGCGATCTGGTGCTGATTTCCGGGGGAAGCTCTGCCGGCGTACAGGATCATACTGCTCAGGTCATCGGGGATATGGGCTCTCCCGGAGTGGTCACCCACGGCATTGCCATGAAGCCGGGAAAGCCCACCATCGTCGGCATCGTACAGGATGAGCAGTGCTGCGGGCAGCGGGCCCGTCTGGTGATCGGGCTGCCCGGCCACCCCCTGGCAGCGGTGGTCGCTTTCCGGGCAGTCGCGGAAGATTTTCTTCTTCGTTATTATTTCAACAGCGAGGAGCGGGACGAGGAGGTGCCGGCCCGCCTGACGGAAAACGTTCCCGGGGGGGACGGACGGGAAACCTTTGTCATGGTCCGCCTGCATCGGGAAACGGATGGATGGGCGGCGGAGCCGATCCACGCCAAATCAGGAGCCATTTCTCCATTCCGGTATGCCGACGGCTTCCTCCGATTGCCGGCTCTGTCGGAAGGAGCAGCGGCTGGACAGCGGGTTTTGATCCGGCGCTGGAGAGGAGAGTGAGGTCCATGACTGCGGATTGGGAACGACAGATTTACCTGAGCATGACCGATATGGAGGAGGCCGTCAATAGCTTTTTGGAGCGGATCCTGCCTTGCCGGGAGACGCTTGGAGAAGAGTGGATCCCCGTGCAGAAAAGTCGGGGACGGGTGCTCAGCCGCCCGGTGCTTGCCCGAACCTCCTCTCCCAGATACAATGCCGCGGCCATGGACGGGATTATGGTTGTGGCGGAAAAAACCTATCCGGCCAGTGAAGCCCGACCCGTACTCCTGGAGCGGGGGCGTGATTTTGAATATGTCAATACGGGACAGGTCATCCGGGAGCCTTATGACAGTGTCATCATGATCGAAGATTTGGCGCTGCCGGGGGAAGTGCCGGTAAGCGGCGGCGTTGGAGACGCTCCGCAGGTCATTGTCCGGGTGCCCGCTTCCCCCTGGCAGCACATTCGGCCGATGGGGGAGGATCTGGTGACGGGAGAGATGATCCTGCCGGCGCACCATCGGATCCGGCCTCGGGACATGGGCGCCCTGATGAGCGGCGGCTGGACGGAGCTCCCTGTGCTGCAGCAGATTTCTGTGGGGATCATGCCGACAGGGTCCGAGATCATCGATAGCTGGGAGGCATGGGAACCGGGAAAGATCATGGACACCAACTCCTGGACTCTTCAGGCCATGGCGGAGGAGGCGGGATATCCGGCCTGTCGCATACCGCCGGTCCCCGATAACGTCGAAGCCCTGAAGCTGGCGCTGCTGGAGCTGCTGGAGGAGCACCATCTGGTAGTGATCAACGCCGGGTCCTCCGCCGGCAGCCGGGATTTTACCGCTGCCGCGATTCGGGAGCTGGGGGAGGTGGCGCTCCACGGCATTGCCATCAAACCGGGGAAGCCAACGATTTTAGGCATGGTGAAAGGAAAGCCTGTCATCGGTGTGCCCGGATATCCCGGCTCTGCTTATCTGGTTTTCGAGGAGGTAGTGCTGCCCATACTCCGGTTCATGAGCTGCCAGCCTCCCCAAGAGCAGCGGCCGAGAGCCGACGCGGTGCTATCCCGCCGGGTGATTTCCTCTCTGAAGCATCGGGAATACGTTCGAGTGACGCTGGGAAAGGTGGGGGATAAGCTGATCGCCACGCCGCTGGACCGGGGTGCCGGGGGGACCATGAGCCTGGTACGGGCCGACGGTCTTTTGGTGATTCCCAGAAATTTTGAAGGGATAGAGGCAGGAGCGGAGGTGGAAATCCAGCTTCTGCAGGAGCTGTCCGCCGTGGAAAACACGCTGGTCTCCATCGGAAGCCACGATCTGCTGATGGATCATATCGCCAGCCAAATGAAAGGGTATCGCCTGTCGTCTGCTCATGTGGGAAGCATGGGCGGCGTCATGGCTCTCATGCGGGGAGAGGCGCATCTGGCTCCTATCCATCTGCTGGATGAAGCCACCGGAACATATAACAGGGAAACGCTGCGCCGCTATCTGGATGGCAAAGCGTTTTTGCTCAAGGGGGTGCGCCGGGCCCAGGGACTGATGGTTGCACCGGGCAACCCCAAAGGGATCCGAGGGCTTGAGGATCTGATTCGACAGGATATTTCCTTTGTGAACCGCCAGCGGGGATCCGGTACCCGGGTCCTTACCGATTACCTGATGGGGCAGCGGGGGATGAAGGCTCAGGACATCCGGGGCTATGATCGGGAGATGACCACCCACACGGCTGTGGCTGCGGCGGTGGCCGGAGGCACGGCAGATGCGGGTGTAGGCGTATACTCTGCCGCTCGGTCCATGGGGCTGGAATTTCTGCTGATCGGATATGAGGAATACGACTTTGCCGTGGCGGAAGCCCTGCGGGATTCTCCCATGCTGGAGGCCTTCCGCCGGGTGCTGGACAGTCCGGAATTTCGGCAGCTTTTACAGGAGCTGGGGGGCTATGAAAGGTAAGGGAGGGAATCGCTATCTGCGAAACCAAAGCGCATTCACGCAGGAGGAGGACCAGCGGATCCGGACCCTTCGAGCCTGTGTCGTCGGCTGCGGCGGCTTGGGCGGCTATCTGATCGAGATGCTGGCCCGGCTGGGTGTAGAAGCCATCACTGCGGTGGACGGAGATGCTTTCGATGAAACCAACCTGAACCGCCAGCTGCTGGCACAGGAGGAGCTGGTGGGACAAGCGAAGGTGCTGGCGGCGGAAGAGCGGGTCCGCCGAATCAATAGGAATGTCCGGGTGCTGCCCAGAGCTGTATTTTTGGACGGAAGCAACAGCCGGGAGCTGATTCGCGGCCACCATTTGGTTTTTGACGGGCTGGACGGCATGGAACCGCGCAGGCTTCTGGCAGAGGCCTGCCGAGAAGAAAAAATCACGCTGATTCACGGAGCCGTTGCCGGCTGGAACGGCCAGGCGGCTGTAATCCGGCCGGGTGATCGATGGATGGACGTCCTGTATCCATCGGCCGAGGAGAAGGGAGAAGAGGCGGAAGAGGGCGCCCCATCCTTTGCGCCGGCGATAGTAGCCGCGATTCAGGTCGTCGAGGGCATGAAGGTATTTTTGGGAAAGGGGGATGCCTTAAACGGGCAGCTCCTGACGGTGGACCTGCTTCATCACCGGTATGAAATCTTGACGCTTTAAAGGGAAAAGGAGGGCGGATCGACGGTCTTTTTCTCCGGCGGATCCCCGGCGTCTGACGGCCCCATCCGGTTGGGAAAAAGCAAAGGAAGGAGTGCGGCCGAAAAAAAGAGAAGACCCCGTTGACAGATCTGTCGGCGGGGTTTATAATCATAAACAATTAAACGATTATTTAATTATTTAATAAAAAAGGAGGGCTTATGGACGAGAGACGGACCCTGCCCCACGACCATGGGACGGAGATGGGCCGATTGGCCGCTTCTCTGCCCGATGAGGTGACATTTTTGAAAATGTCCGATACCTTCCAGTTGATCAGTGACAGCACCCGGCTCAAGATCCTCTGGCTTCTCTGCCACAGTGAGGACTGCGTGACCAATATCGGCGCGGCGCTGGAAATGAGCCCGCCGGCGGTGTCGCATCATCTGCGGATTTTAAAACAGGCCGGGCTGCTGACCAGTCGCCGACAGGGCAAGGAGATGCACTACACGCTGTCCAAAACCGGACAGGCCAAGCTGGTGCATCGCATTATCGACGCCACCTTTGAGCTGAACTGCACTGAGGATTGCTATCACCCCATATTTGAGAAGCTTTAAGCCGGAAAGGATGAGAAGATGAAATACGCGTATAAAATTCAAGACCTCTGCTGCGCCAGCTGCGGCGCCAAGATTGAAAGGGCTCTGCAAAAAAGGTCCGATATGTCGCAGGTGACGGTGAACGTGATGACCCAGCGCTTGTCCTTTGAATCCGCCCTGCCTCGGGAGGAAATGCCGGGGCTGGAGCAGGAAATTCAGCGGATCATTCAGAAGTACGAGCCGGATTGCCGGCTGCTCGCGGAATAGGAGGTTTTCCCTTGACCCCGATTCGAAACATGTCGCCTGCTCAGCGAAAGAAGCTGACAGCCATCCTTGCCGCGCTGGGGCTTTTGATCCTGGCCTCCCTGTTCAATCGCTTTTGCGCGATTCCCGGCCTCTGGTCCCTGCTTTCCTATCTCCCGGCCTATTTTCTGGTGGGCGCGGGCCCGCTGAAATCTGCGGCCGAGAATATCCGGGCAGGGGAGATTTTCGATGAAAATTTTTTGATGTCCATCGCTACCATCGGCGCTTTTTTCCTGGGAGAATATCCGGAGGCGGTTTCGGTGATGCTTTTTTATCAGGTGGGAGAGCTTTTTGAATCCTATGCGGTAGACAGGTCCCGCCGGTCTATCAGCGGGCTGATGGATATTCGACCCGACTATGCCATGGTATTGGAGAACGGGCAGCCGATCCGCCGGGATCCCGCTCAGGTACTGCCGGGACAGCTGCTTCTCATTCGCGCCGGAGAAAAGATCCCGCTGGATGGGAAGGTGCTGGAAGGGAGCTCCTCCCTGGATACCCGTTCCCTCACCGGCGAAGCTCTCCCCAGGGATGTAACGGCGGGAGACCCGGTAGTCAGCGGGTGCATCAACCTGACCGGTACGCTGACGGTGGAGGTGACCCGACCCTTTGCGGAGTCCACCGTTTCCAAAATTTTGGACATGGTGGAGAATGCCAGCGACAGAAAGGCGAATTTTGAGGCCTTCATTACGCGCTTTGCCCGGGTGTACACACCCATTGTGGTTATTTCCGCCCTGCTCCTGGCCGCATTGCCGCCCCTTCTGATCCCGGGAGCCGTTTTCGGCGACTGGCTGTACCGCGCCCTGACCTTCCTGGTCATTTCCTGTCCCTGTGCCCTGGTCATTTCTGTCCCTCTCAGCTTTTTTGCGGGGATCGGCGCCGCCTCCAGGGAAGGTATCCTGGTGAAGGGCAGCAATTACCTGGAGGCGCTGGCCCGGACAGAAACGGTGGTTTTTGACAAAACCGGGACCTTGACCCGGGGAGAGTTTCAGGTGACCGGACTGTATCCCGAAAACGGCCTTACTGAAGCGGAGCTGCTGGAGCTGGCCGTTTATGCCGAATATCACTCTAACCACCCCATCGCTCAGTCCCTGAAGCGATTTTATCGGGGCGAGATCCGGCCGGATCGGATCACCGGATCCCGGGAAATCCCCGGGGAGGGGCTGCAGGTAGTGATCGACGGGCGGACCGTGCTGGCCGGAAACCTTCGGCTCATGAAAAGTCATCAGATCGCGGGGGCCGATCCCGGCCGGAGGGGGACGCTGATCCACCTGGCGGTTCAAGGGGAATACGCCGGCGCCATAGAAGTCGCCGATCAGCTTCGTGAGGATGCGAGGGAAGCAGTTTCCCTGCTGCGGGAGGCCGGCGTCCGAAGGACCGTGATGCTGACCGGCGATAAGGCGGACATCGCTGAAGAGGTGGCTATGCAATTGAACCTCGACGAGACCCATGCCCACCTGCTGCCCGGAGACAAGGTGAACCTGGTGGAAGAGCTGCTGAGTCGGTCCTCCGGCAAGGGGACCCTGGCGTTTGTGGGCGACGGCATCAACGACGCGCCGGTATTGGCCCGGGCCGATGTGGGCATTGCCATGGGTGGGATGGGGGCCGATGCGGCCATTGAAGCCGCCGATGTGGTCATCATGAATGACCGGCCGTCTCGAATCCCGGTAATCCTTCGGATTTCCCGGGGAACCTTAAGCATTGCCCGGCAGAACGTGGTAATCGCCCTGGGCATTAAGCTGGCTGTACTGGCGCTGGGCGCCCTGGGGCTGGCCTCTATCTGGGCCGCCGTATTCGCCGATGTGGGAGTGTCCGTTCTGGCCATTTTAAATGCCATGCGGGCGCTGAGGCTCCGCTGAAGGCAGCGGAAAGCGGGCATCTCCGGGGCTTTACCGCCGCTCGGGCCCGCTCTTTGGGGGCGACACGCTGCTCAGGGAATCAGGGTGAGGATTTCATCCAGGGGCTTTTTCGGCGGGCTTTTGGGATTGTCCTCCGGGATGCCCAGGGACATCATGGCCACCATGAAATAGCCCTCTTTTTCAAATCCGATCTCTTCCTTGAGCAGGGCCTCGATTTCCGGAGCCGCATAGTTGGCGCTGGTAAGCCAGCAGGTCCCGTAGCCCAGATCGATGGCCTTCAGGGTCAGGTTTTCCAGTGCGGCGCCGATGGACTGCATCCCGGGGCTTCGATGGTTGACCAGATCGTCCAGCACCCGGAGAGGCGCGTCGATGAAACGGAGCTCGTGATAGCCCGAGGGCTTGTATTCCGTTCCGTATACCACGATCAGCACCGGGGCGTTCATAAAAAACAGGGTAAAGTTCCGGACAAATTTTCGGAAACGATCTCCCTTTTCCCGATCCAGCGAATCCATTTCCCGGCAGATGGATTCGTTTTTTTTCAGGATGGCGTCCTGAATTTTTTCCATCAGCCCACGGTTTTTGATGGCGATAAAATGCCAGTTTTGGCTGTTTTTTCCGGAAGGAGCCCTGCCGGCGGCTGCAATGATCTGCCGCAGATGCTCCTCGGAAACGGTCCCCTCCTTGTACCGGCGGATGCTTTGCCGTCTTTCGATGATTTCCTGTAATTCCACGATATTCTCCTCTGTTTCCCTCCGGGCAGCGTCGGATCTCGGAGCAGCATCAGCGGCTGCGGATCTCCGCGTTC